>JANOAW010000670.1:0-2438 GCA_031411355.1 Hyphomicrobiaceae bacterium
ATGCGAGATACTGCCCTGCGTCTGTCCGGCGGCCTACCGATTTCTGGTGAAGCCGGGACATCTGAGCACTCGAACGCAGTACGGCACCTCAGGCTCCCGCACTCGTCGACGCGATGCATTGCATTCCGGACGTAGTCAGCAGCCACTGTCCGGCCGCCGATCGCGCAGCCATCAACTTCTACTTCTGGGATCTGGCGGCTGGCCGACACGATGGGGGAGGCTGCCAGTCCAGGGCGCTGGTCAATTCACTGGGCTGATAGGCGTCAAGTTGAGGAGACTGCGCGGATCGCAAGCAGCAAGGCGTTGCCTTGCCACGGCAATCGCTTCTTGTTCGCCAACCTTCGCAATGAGGTTCCGCCACACTGGCACGTCTCGGTTCATTGCGATGAAATCCATCGCGAACGTGTCGAGTTCTGCATCTTTGTAGGGCGTCTTGCGATCATTGGCCGGGTTCAGCCAGTCCGGCTCTGCGGGCGTGTTCGTCTTCTGCGTCATGCTTGTTCAATCTGTCTGGCGGGGGTCTGTCGAATCATCATGGAGCTGCGACAACTTGTCAACGTCAGCAACGATCTGACACTGACCGTGAGCCTGCTGTCGAGACGGGCCAATAGGGTGCATCCAGTTTGGAGCTCAGGCCACCAACTTGCGTCGGCTTTCGGTTGAGCAGCTGCCGACGTCTCGCAGAGCTGACACGCTGTTGCCAGCCGCCGCAATTCATGGCTCATTTGCCCGCGTGCGACAAATTTGGGGGCGGGCTTTGGGCATCACGCCATGCCCGTGGTGCAAGTTGGCAGAAGTTCAAAACATCGACCGCTGGCTCAGCTTTGCGATCGAACTGGCCGACGTGGCCCATGCCATGCTGGCGCCGGCCGGGCGCGTACGTCCTGATGCTGTCGTGAAGCCCGACCGCAGCTTCGTCACGGCACTCGACAGCGAGATCGAGAACCGGCTGCGGGAGATGATCACGCAACTGTATCCCGAGCACGGCATCCTTGGCGAAGAAGCCGACCCGACCGCGCTGGATGCGGAGTATGTCTGGATCCTCGATCCCATAGACGGCACGGCGCCGTTCATTGTCGGGTCGCCCGTCTACGGGACTTTGATTGCACTCGCCCACAAGGGCACCCCGATCCTCGGCATCATCGATCAGGCGCTCACGCCCGACAGGTGGATTGGCGTGCGCGGCCGGCCGACGGTGCACACGTCGGGCCCGTGTCGGACGCGTGCTTGTAGCGATCTCGGCCAAGCCATTCTGACGACTAGCAACCCTGACTTCTTCCCGGAGCGCGAACGGGCCGCGCTCGATGCGCTGCGAGGTGCCACGGCATGGCGCATCTACGGGGCCTGCTGCATGGCGTACGGTTTGCTCGCCTCCGGCCGCACCGACGTTGCCATCGACACAGGCTTCAAAGTCTATGACTACGCCCCGTTCGTGCCGATCATCGAAGGTGCCGGCGGCAAGATCACCGATTGGGAGGGCCGCCCGCTGACGCTGAACAGCGGACCCCGCGTCTTGGCGGCTGGCGATCCGGCGCGTCATGCGGACGCCCTTGCCCTTGTTGCCCGCGCCATAGCGAAGTAGCCGCGCTGAGGCGTAGGGGAACACATGCAGATTGCCATCGATCAAATCGCCGTGCGTTACGACGGCCGACGCATCATCGATGCGTTGTCACTCGATATCGCCAAGGGCTCGTTCTTCACGCTGCTTGGACCAAGCGGCTGCGGAAAGACCACGCTGCTGCGCGCGGTCGCTGGCTTTGTCCCCGTCGAGGCCGGTCGCATCCGTTTCGCTGACCGAGACGTGACACACATGCCCGCGCACAAGCGCAACATCGGCATGGTGTTCCAGGACTACGCCTTGTTTCCGGACAAGACCGTGTTTGACAATGTTGCCTACGGCCTGCGCGCGCGGCGCACCGGCGAACCCGAGATCAAGCGCAGAGTTGGCGAGGCGTTGGAGCGCGTGGGGCTTGGCGCATTCGGGGAGCGATATCCGGCGGCGCTCTCCGGCGGGCAGCGGCAGCGTGTAGCGTTGGTCCGCGCGCTCGTCATCGCGCCCGATGTCCTGCTCATGGACGAGCCGCTCTCAAATCTCGACGCTAAGCTGCGTCATCAGGTGCGTGAGACGATCATGGAACTGCAGCGCGAAGCCGGCATCACGACCATCTTCGTCACCCATGACCAAGACGAAGCACTCGCCATGTCCGATCGTATCGGTGTCATGAAAGATGGCCGCCTCGAACAAGTCGGCACGCCGGCCGAAATCTACCGGTCGCCGCGCACCGGCTACGTCGCCGACTTCATCGGAGCGGCGAACTGCTTGGCCGTCACGGTGACAGCACATGAGGATGTGAACTCGCCGCTCGCGGTCGACATCGACGGTGTGCGTCTTTCCACACGCGCGCAGGCCCCACTCCAAGCCGGCGCGGCGACGTTGG
>JANOAW010000671.1:0-8204 GCA_031411355.1 Hyphomicrobiaceae bacterium
GCGCGATCGCCAACGCGCCCGTTTCGACCGTCTTGGTTTGCAAGGTGTGCGCATGAACGCCCACATCTCCGGCCATACGCTCGATCGCGCGGCAGCGCTCGACGACGCCGGCACCGAGCTGCTGCGGTCGGCAGCCGTATCTCTGCAGATGACCGCGCGCGGCTTTCACCGTACGCTGCGCGTCGCACGTACTTTGGCCGATCTTGATGGCCACGACCAAGTTGGTCGTATGCACATCGCGGAAGCGTTGAGCTACCGTGGCGAGACCCGGCGGGCGCAGACGGAGACTAGGTTCGCGGCGGCGAGCTGACAGGCGCGCATCGCTGCTATTCACCTGGAGCAGCGTCAAAAGCCGCAGCACCGCTGCGACCGGGTCAACGTTTCGCCCAGTTCAAGCGCACACGCACACAGCCCACTGACCGCGTCCCAAACTCGCCTGCCGCACAGAGCCAGGGTTTTCAGTCAACGCCGGGCGGGTGCCGCCACCCGGCCGAGCCGCGTTCAGCGGTGCCCGCGATCAGCCAACGAAGTGCCCCTCGCGCTTGGCCCAATCCAAGCCCGTGTCGAATGCGCGTCCTAGTCGGTCGAACATGTCGTCGATTTCCGCGGCCGTGATGATCAGCGGCGGACAGATGCCGATGGTGTCGCCGCCGACCGCACGACAAATGAGCCCTTCGTCCTGCGCGAACCCGACCACTTTCGCGCCCATGCCGATCTTGGCCTCGAAAGACTGTTTGGTCTTTTTATCGCGCACCATTTCGATGCCGCCGATAAATCCGACGCCGCGAGCTTCGCCGACCAACGGGTGATCGCACAAAGCCTGCAAACGCTTCTGAAACAGCGGTGCGTTGCGCTGCACGTGCCCGACGATGTCCATGCGCTCGTAAATCTCGATCGTCTTGCACGCGATGGCGGACCCGACGGGATGACCGGAATAGGTGAAGCCGTGGCCGAAAATGCCGAGTTTCTGGCTCTGGCTGACCAGAGCCTCGTAGACGTTTTCCGGCACGGTCAGCGCGCCGAGCGGAAAATACGCCGACGTGATCGCCTTTGCCATCGAGATCGTGGTTGGCTCGGCCTTGTAGGTCTGGCTGCCGAACCAATTGCCGGTCCGCCCGAATCCACAGATGACCTCATCGGCGATGAAGGCGATGTCATAGCGGCGCAGGAGGCTCGACACTTTTTCGAAGTATGTCGCCGGCGGCACGATCACCCCGCCGGCACCCATGACCGGTTCGGCGATGAAGGCCGCGATCGTCTCGGGATCTTCGGCGAGGATGCGCGCTTCGAGCAGCGACACGAGCCGCGTTGCATAATCCGATTCGCTTTCGCCAGCTTCCGCGTTGCGATAATGATGCGGCGTCTCGACGTGAACCACGCCTTGCATCGGCAGATCCCAGTCGGTGTGGAATGCCGGCAAACCCGTCAGCGACGCCGACGCGATGGTGACGCCGTGATAACCCTTGACGCGGGCGATGATCTTTTTCTTCTTCGGTTTGCCACGCGCGTTGTTGTAGTACCAGGCGAGCTTGATCTGACTGTCATTGGTTTCGCTGCCGGAGGCCGTGAAAAACACTTTCGAGGTCGGACACGGCGCAATCTCTTTGATTTTCTCGGCCAGTTGAATGGCTGGTTCGTGCGATCGACCACCAAAAAGATGCGTGAACGACAGTTTGCTCATCTGCTCTGCGGCCGTCTCTACCAGCTCTTTGTTGCCATAGCCGAGCGCCGTGCACCAAAGCCCCGCTAAACCCTCGATATAGCGCTTGCCATCGGAATCGATGACATAAATCCCTTCGCCCCGATCGAGCACGAGCGGCCCGTGCGTCCGATGCTCGGACAAATTCGTGGTCGGATGCAACAGCGCTTCGACATCACGAGCTTTGAAGTTCGACAACGGACGCATGGCGGTTCCTCACGGGCGATCTGACGCCTGGGAACTTAAGCGCGATTTGACGGCAAAAGGCAAAGCGGACGCGCGTCGGAGGCGGGTGCTGCGATCACGCGTTGACCGTCATGCCGGGTGAAATCACCAGGCCGCGCAATAGGTCGTTTGTCGTCATGGGTTTCTTTCCGGCGCGTTGCGCGAGCAGCACGCGCACAGCGCCGTTTTTGCAGGCGATGGTCAGCATGTCGTCGACAACTGTGCCGGATGCGGCGGCAACGTCGCCGTCGACACGGGTCGATTGCAACACTTTCAGGCGTTCGAGCTAGCCGGCGACGGCAATCACGAAACACGCCCCCGGGAACGGCGATAAACCTCGGATGTGATTGTGCACGTCGGCAGCTGTGCCGGTGAAATCGATCCGCGTTTCGGTCTTTTCGATCTTGGCGGCATAGGTAATGCCCTCGGTCGCTTGCAGCGTGGCCGTCAGGCTGCCCCGGTCGAGGGCCGCCAATGCGCGCACGACAAGGCTCGCCCCTCGCACCATCATGACATCGTGCAACTCGCCGGCCGTCATGTCCGGACCGATCGCGATCGCATCCGCAAGGCACACCGGCCCCGTGTCCAGCCCCTCTTCCATGCGCATCACCATGGCAGCCGTCTCGCTGTCGCCGGCCATGACGGCGCGTTGAATGGGCGCGGCACCTCGCCAACGCGGCAGCTTCGAACCGTGCAGATTGAGGCATCCGTGCCGCGGTGAGTCGAGCACGGCTTTGGGCAATATCAACCCATATGCCACCACGACCGCGACGTCGGCGCCGTGAGCGCGAAAAGCGACCTGAGCCGCCTCCGTGCGCAACGACTTCGGCGTCATCACCGCGAGACCCGCCTCGATGGCGAACCGGTGCACAGGGGATGGCGTTTCGACCATCCCCCTGCCCTGTGTGCTCGGCGGCCGACTGTAGACAGCGACGATCTCATGTCCAGCGCCGATGATCTCGGCGAGTGTCGGCACCGCGAACTCGGGCGTCCCCATGAAGACGATGCGCATCGCTATCCCTGCGGCCTGTTTCGATGCGCGCCTATATCACGGCCCTTGATCGATGCCGACTTTGTCGACCAATTCAGATGCGCGCTTGCGATTCTTCGCGATCGCCTCGAGCGGCAGCGGGTCGGGCTTCAAGACACCCCAGCTCTGGACCATGGCCGACGGCGCCACGTTCGGCGAAATCGGATACTCGTTGTTGATGGTCGCATACAGACTTTGCCCCTGGTCCGACGCCAGAAACGTCATCAGCCGCACCGCATTGGCCTTGTTTTTCGCGTACTTCGTCAAAGCCAGCCCGGAAATGTTGACGTGCGCGCCGCGATCACCGGCATTCGGGAACAGGATCTTGACGCTCTCGGCCCAGGCTTTTTGATCAGGATTTTTCAGCATTGCGGCCATGTAGTACGTGTTGGCGAGCGCGAGGTCGCAAAGGCCGGCGTGCACATCTCGCACCTGTTCGCGATCACCGCCTGCGGGTTTACGTGCTAGATTGGCCTTGACGCCTGTCAGCCATGTCTCCGCCGCGGCTTCGCCCTTGTGGGCGATAATGGTCGCGATCAGGGCCGTGTTGTAGGCATGTTGAAACGATCGACTGCAGATCTTCCCCTTCCATTTGGGATCGGCGAGCTCGTCGTACGTGATGTCGGTCTGCGGCACGCGCTTGGCATGCGCATAGATCACGCGCGCGCGCAGTGTCAGGCCGAACCAGTGGCCATCTTGGTCGCGGTATGCCTGGGGAATACCGCTCAGAGCGGGATCGTTGACGCTCTGTGTCAATCCTGCATCCTTGGCCTCGCTGAGGCGTGCTGCATCCGTGGTCAGCAGCAGATCCGCGGGCGTGTTGGCGCCCTCCGCCGCAAGCCGCTCGTTCAGGCCGGCATTGGCGAACACGACGTTGACTTTAATGCCGGTCGTGTCGCTGAACGCTTTCAGCAGCGGATCGATCAGGCCAGGTTCTCGGTACGAGTAGATATTCACCTCGCCATTCGATTGAGCGATCGCCGGCGTCAGACCTGCGAGCGAGGCCACGACACAAGCCGCGAGATATCGAAGCGTGGGGGGGGGGATTTTGGTCATGAAGGCTCCAATTTTCAGGGGTCAAAGCCCTGACATCGGTTCACCGCCTATCGCGGCATGTCCCATGAACAAATCCCGAGCCCGGCTGTCAACAAATAAAATGTCGCTGATTCATCAGCTTAGAATTGTTCTAGTTCCAGATCAGCTGCCGCGATCAGTCGAGGTAAAGCTCGGCGCTAGGACACCCTCGGCCGGCACGCCAGCGGTTCGCAAGGATCGAAGCGACGGAGCATCCAAGATCTTTGACAGCTTTCGACCGGCGGCGTCGGTGATCACATTGTGATGATGATACATCGGCTCGGCGTGACCGAGATGCAGATATCCGGTCGACGACGGCGCAAAGCGCAAAGTCGGCGTCACGACGGCTGCTCGGCAATTAGCGGCACGCCGCCCCGTCGCTTGGCCGGAACGTGCGCGATATTTCCTCCACGATCCGGTCGTAGAGCGCACCCTCGGATTTCGGATAAGTCATGGTCCAGACATTGACCACGCGACCGCCACAGGCAAACGTCACCCGTTCATAGAACACGTCTTTGCCGCGCGAACCAGACAGCACAAAGAAAGTTTGCGCGGTGCGTTCGTATTCGAGCTTGGCTTCTTTGTAGGCCGTGCTGGCAATCCGTTGCTTGTAGGCCTGCAGGTCCAGCCCGGCCGTATTCTCGAACGCGGCCGTCAGAAGAAACGCCTTGCCGTCCGCGGATTTGAACACTTGCCCCGACTTTCGTGTCCCCTCCGACAAGGTCGCGGTCGGGTCTCCGTCCGTCGGCTGAAAAACCACTGTCGGATAATCGAAACCGTAACTGAATTCCTTGTCGCGATAATTGGTCCAACCGAGATTGCGCTGCTGTGCCGACGCAGACATGGCCCCGACAGCACTGAACGCCAACAGCAGACCCACACTCCAAAGCAGCGCACGCGCCGACAATGAAAAGCTGGAGAATGTGCAAGACTGTGCCATGGTCGCTGGTCCCATAACGCGCGAGGCTCGGCTCCTTCAGATACGATACCGGAGAGGTCACGTGAAGACCAAGTCACCATCACGCCCCGTTGAAAGCCAGGTCGAGCAGCCGATTGGGTTGACCACGTCACCCCGCATCGGCGGCGGAAAGTATCGCCTAATCGAAACGCATCGAGATATTGCTGAGGGATTGGAAAATCTGCGCCGGGTATGTCCGGCGATCTGCGCGATGCACGACAGTGCAGGCGATCCGCCACTTCGCCGCAACGCCGGCGGGTTCGCGGGCTTGGCGCGCATCGTCGTTGGACAGCAAGTGTCAGTTGCGAGTGCAAACGCGATCTGGACGAGATTTGCTACGATCGCCCACCCGATGTCACCCGAGATTGTCGCGGCACTGTCTGACGACCACTATCGGGCGGCCGGTTTGTCTCGACCCAAAATCAAAACGCTTCGCGCCATCGCAACAGCCGCGCTTCACGACTTGGATTTCGATCGAATCGGTTCGATGGACGAAGACGCAGCACGTGCCGCCCTGACGCAAATCAGCGGTATAGGTCCTTGGACAGCCGATATTTATTTGATGTTTTGTCTCGGACGGGCCGACGTCTTTGCTCCTGGCGACCTCGCACTCCAGGAGGCCGCGCGCCTTGCGCTCGCCCTCGACGTTCGCCCGCCGTCCAACGAGCTTGCAGCCATCGCCGATCAGCGGTGGAAGCCATGGCGCGGCGTTGCCGCTAGACTCTTGTGGCACTATTACGCCGCGACCAAAGCCGCCAAGTCCGGTCCACCAGTCTAGCAGCCAAATTAAGGGTTATGAATTCAAGCCGCAGCTTTGATGTCGGCAAATTTTGCCCGCAGACCGTCGCGATCGAACGGCTTCAAGAGAAAATCGTCCGCCCCCGCAGCCAGCGCTCGAGCAATGTCCTGAGCGTCAAACTCCGTCGTGCAATAAATAATGTGGGGCTTGTCGCCGTTTGTCTGCAAACGCAAAGACGAAATGAACTCCATTCCCGACATGACCGGCATCTGCCAATCGAGCAACACCACATCCGGCATGCGCGAGATACAGTGCTCGAGCGCAGCCTGACCATGCTCCGCATCGGAGGTTTCGAAACCGAAGTCGGCCAACAACAGGGCCGCGACTTTGCGGATCACCTCACTGTCATCGACGATGAGGCAACGTTTCATCAGGAGGCTCCTCGCAACGGCAACCCCACGGGCTGCATCTCGCCGAGTGTGCCCATGAACGGTAAACGAATAGTTAAACCAGAACACGTCATGATTTTATTGCCGCGACACAACAACCCCAACGATCAATAAGACCGCGCCGCCGGCCACGCCCGCTCCGAGATTCCGTCCGAATGCGAAAAAGATCAAAATCGAGCCGGCGAGTGCGCCCAACCGCAGACCGAGGGCAACGTCACTCAATGTACCGGCGGGAAACAGGATCAGGCGAACCACCAACCCAGCCACGAGCGCGGTTGCAACCGCGCGCACCCATTGAAAAATTTCGCCGTCGACAGACAAGGCTCGACCAAACACCAGACCAAGCCACCGCCAGGGTTCATGAGCGAACACCGCGATGATGGCGATGACCGCATACAATCCGATCGCATCGGCTGCGTTGGTCATGCAATCGTCACACCACCGTCCGCAACTATCATTTGGCCCGTTATGAAACTCGCAGCCCGGGAGGCGAGAAACGCTGCAATCCCGCCAATTTCATCGGGTTCACCGATGCGGCGTAAGGGGGTAACAGCATTCCGCGCGGCAACCGCCGCGGTATCTTCCCACAGCGCCTTGGCAAAATCGGTCTTGATCAGGCCCGGCGCGATGCAATTGACCCGGATATTGTGGGGTCCATGCTCGACCGCGAGGTTGCGAGCCAGTGCAAAATCCGCTGCTTTGGAAATTCCGTAGGCGCCTATGATGCCATTGCCCTTCAAACCACCGATCGACGACACGATGATGACCGTTCCCCCACCTTGGCGCACCATCGCCGGAATAGCCAAATTCGTCAGCCAGATGTTGCTCTTGACGTTAGAGCCCATGATTTTATCGAAGGCGTCATCTGACAAACCCGCCAACGGACCATAATACGGATTAACTGCGGCGTTGCACACGAGGCTGTCGATCCGACCAAACCGCTCAAGTGTTTCATTGACGAGGTTTTCGACTTCAGATTTTCGCGAGATGTTGCACGGAATCACCACTGCTTCACCGCCAGCAGATCTGATTGACGCTGCAACCTCTTCACACGCCTCAGGTTTACGAGACGAAACAACAACCTTTGCGCCAAGAGCCGCCATATGTTCGGCAATTGAACGGCCGATCCCACGGCTGGAACCGGTGATGACGGCAACGCGATCGGTGAGATCGAAGGGAGACGTCGTTGCCATGCGCAAATCCCACTGTGACAGCCGTTCGAACCTAACAGACGAAGCAGCCAGTTCAAGCCCATTTAAGACGCAAAAAAGCCGCTACGCGGGAAGCGTAGCGGCTTTTTTGTTTGAAATCGAAAGAAGAGATCTTGAAGTTCATGACCCTAACCTGCTTGCAGACCTGGCAGCGACCTACTCTCCCGCGTCTTAAGACGAAGTACCATCGGCTCCGGAGCGTTTCACGGCCGAGTTCGGAATGGGATCGGGTGCAGCCACTCTGATACAGCCACCAAGTCAGCGAGCAGGTCAGGGTTGATGATGAAAACTGGTCATTCGCGTTTCACACGGACGTGAAACGTCTTGCTATGCCGGCGGTGCTTGACGCCGCCGGTCTTGAGGTGTCGTACCCTTAGGCCGTTACCTCAAGAAGCAATGATGGACATTGCTTAATGAGAGCAATCAAGCCAATCGAACAATTAGTACCGGTAAACTGCACGCTTTGCAGCGCTTCCATTCCCGGCCTATCAACGTGGTCGTCTTCCACGGTTCTCAAGGGAGTACTGGTTTCGAGGTGGGTTTCACGCTTAGATGCTTTCAGCGTTTATCCCGTCCGAACATAGCTACCCTGCTGTGCCGTTGGCACGACAACAGGTCCACCAGAGGTGCGTTCAACACGGTCCTCTCGTACTAGAGTCAAATCCTCTCAATACTCCGACACCCACGGCAGATAGGGACCGAACTGTCTCACGACGTTCTGAACCCAGCTCACGTACCACTTTAAATGGCGAACAGCCATACCCTTGGGACCTGCTCCAGCCCCAGGATGTGATGAGCCGACATCGAGGTGCCAAACGA
>JANOAW010000672.1:0-6523 GCA_031411355.1 Hyphomicrobiaceae bacterium
GAAGCGCTCGTAATGGCCGAGGTCGAGATCGGTCTCGGCACCGTCGTCGGTGACGAACACCTCGCCGTGCTGCGTTGGGCTCATAGTGCCCGGGTCGACATTGAGGTATGGGTCCAGCTTGCGCAGCCGAACCGAATAGCCCCGGGCTTGTAGAAGCGCTCCAAGGGCCGCTGAAGCCAGCCCTTTGCCAAGCGAAGACACCACGCCGCCAGTGATGAAGATGTACCGCGTCATGGGCTTTCTGGTTAGACGTAGCGCGCCCGATTCGGAAAGGCCATGTCGTCGCGGGGGCGGGGTCGTGCACAGTTTCGAGCCGCTGCCCTACTCAGGTGGCGGGGTGCGGATGCCACATTAACGCCTGCGATCGCCGTCACGGTGGTCAAACCGGTTTTCTGGCCCGTTTCGTGCTAGATCGATCTCGCTGCGCTGCTTCGCTGTCAGGTGCCGACATGATGTACACAGATTTGCCGTTCTTTCTCGCCGTCGCCGCCATCGGCTTTGGTCTCAGTCTGATGACCTATCGTTGGTTTGCCGTGCGCTATGACTGGCCGATGGGGGCCTGGCATCGCAATCGGCCGGCGCTGCCGATATTGATCGGTCTGCTCGCATTGCTCGGTGGATCGTTGTTCGCGCTCGCACGCGGCTATAGCAACGTCCCCGGTGCCGCCCTCGCCGGTTGGTCGATCGCCGGCTTTGGCTTTCTGCTCGCCATCGTTTGGACGGGCTTCCTGCGGGTTGCGTCACAGATCTCGTTGTTGGCCGCCCCCGCAGCGGTCGCACTTTTGATGATGTCGTGGTTTGGCGGCCCAGATGCACTCGAGTATCATACGGTGCGGTCTGAAGTTCGCGAATTGCGCCAGTTGCTTGAAGAGAGCGGCGCCATCACTGCCCCGCGGCCCGGCGACAATCGTCGTGATGAAACGCCGCGTCGTTGATCGCGTATCGATCTGATCACAAATTAGCCGTGATGCGTCGCTAATCGCTTGCGCCATCAGTGATTGTTTGGAAGCAACTCCATGTCCGCCGCGCGCCGCCTCGCCTGAGGCTCGACCCGACGCCATCGCGCGATGCGATGTGGAAGGTCATCGACACGCCCACCCGTTCGCGGGGCTCGCGCTGCTGCGCGGGCAGTAATCCCTCGGGTTCGCTCCCGATCGCGGAATTGCGCGGCGTTTCAATTTCTTCCAGACGCGAAGCTTCCAAATGGGCAATCCTGTCATCGTGACCGGTCGTGCCAATGCGCACGCACCAATTCATCAGTTCTATTCATCATCATCCTGGGTCGAAGGCAGCGCCGTTCGACAACTGTCGGACGTTGCCTCGACACCGCATGTGACCGCGGTCGCCGCCATGCCGGACATCCATCCGGGCAAATACGGACCCGCAGGTTGCGCAATCCTGTCCAACCACGTGCACCCCGCGTTCGTCGGTTCCGACATCGGCTGCGGCATGGGACTGTTTCGTCTCGATGCCACGGCGCGCAAACTGCGGCTCGACCGGGCGGCCGATGCGATGCGCGCCCTCGACGGCAATTTTGATGGCGATATCTCAGACTTACGCGCTGATGCCGGTCTTGCGGCCACAGCCTTCGACGTCAGCCTTGGCAGTATAGGCGGCGGTAATCACTTCTGCGAACTCCAAGCTATCGAGGAAATCGTCGACAGCGACGCAGCCGCAGCGGGTGGCCTCGATCGCGAGGCAGCCTTCGTGCTCGTGCATTCGGGATCGCGAGGGCTGGGCTATGGGATATTAGAGCACCAACTGGCGGGCGGTCTCGTCGACGTCGATCCGAGATCCGAGCACGGCATTGCATATCTCGCAGCCCACGACAGCGCCGTGCGTTGGGCGGCGCTCAATCGCAGCATCATCGCGACGCGCGCCGCACGCGCCCTGAGATCGGATGCCACACTGATCGCCGACCTCGCCCACAACATGGCCGAAGTGACCACGCAGGGCGTGTTGCATCGCAAGGGCGCGGCCCCCTCGGATCGTGGACTAGTGCCGATCCCGGGATCGCGCGGCACGCTCTCGTATCTGGTCAAGCCGGTCGACGGAGCGCCGCCCCAGGCCTTGGCGTCGCTCGCCCATGGTGCCGGTCGCAAATATGATCGATCCTCCATGATCGGGCGCGCGGGGCGCACGCGCTCCGACCGGGAGCAGTTGACGCGCAATCCGTTCGGCGGTTTCGTTGTCTGTGAAGATCGCGATCTGCTCGTCGAAGAGGCGCCCGTGGCCTACAAGGCGATCGGCGACGTCATCGGCGACCTCGTGAGCTTCGGCATGGTGATGGTGGTCGCGACCTTCAAGCCGCTGGTCACGTTCAAGAAGGCGGCGACGTCGGTGCATGACCATCGTCACAGCGCACGTGAACGCGACATGGCGCGGCGCAACCGCCGTCAAAAGGAGGATTTCCGATGATCCGCCTCCACTTCACCACCGGTCGCGGTCCTGCCGAATGCCGGATGGCGCTGCAACTCGCGCTCGCGCACCTCGAACGAGAAGCGGCAGCTGGCGACATCAGCTGTGACGTCTCAACGGCCGGCCACGACGAGCATGGCCCGGCGTCGGCACTCGTGCTGCTGACCGCTGAAGGCGACCCGGCCGCGGCCGACGCCCTGGCCCGCAGTTGGACCGGATCGATCCTGTGGGTGTGTCGCAGTGAGATGCGTCCCGGGCACAAGCGCAAAAACTGGTTCATCGGGGCGACCCGCCTCGCGGCGAGCGTCGGTGCGCGGCAGGCGGTCCGCACCGAGGATATCCGTTTCGCAGCCCTGCGCGCGGGTGGGCCCGGTGGCCAGCATCAGAACAAAACCGAGAGTGCGATCAGAGCTGTGCACGTGCCGAGCGGCATGAGCGTGGTGGTGCGCGATGGTCGTTCGCAGCACCAGAACAAGTCGCTCGCGGTTCGACGGTTGACCGCGTTGCTCGCCAGCGATGCCGATCTGGCGGCGTTGGCCGATGCCGAAACGCGGCACGCCAACCACGATGCGCTTGAACGAGGTCGCCCCGTGCGCACGTTTCGAGGACCGGCTTTCGAGCCAGATCGGTAGCGCGGCTTACATCGGTCGATGATCGCCCGAGCCCCAGTGCTGTGATCGACCGGTCCGGAGCGGTGGCCCTCGACCGACGATGCCGTAATGGCGCGCCAGTCGATCGAGTGCGAGGCCGAGCACGAGCTTGGCCGAGCGACGCGGCCAACCACAACGGGTTTCGAAGGTCTCGATGCTGGTTTCGAGGCAACACAGATCGATCAGCACGTCGGCGAACTCCGGTCCGGCATCGGCCAGTGCTCGTCGCACGCGCTCCTGGGCCGCAGAAATGCGCTCTGAAAGCTCCACCCCACGCCCGGATGGATTGGATGAGCCGCTCGAGATGGCGCCAAGTGAAGCGCGGTCCCAATTCGACGTGACTCGCGGCACCATCTGACCGGTCTGGAAATCCTCGGCCAGCCGCTCTGCTGCTTCCACGCGATGACCGGGGATAGCTGCTGGTGGCCGACGAGCTTTGGCGCGCGGCGGCGTTGGTTGCTCGATCGGGACGACCGGTCGGGATGTTTCGGCGCGCGGCAAATTCGGGGCCGTCAGACCGCGGTGCAGGGCGAGGGCGCCCGCTTCCGCGAGCCGGTAACGCGTGCCGTCCGGAACGAGCCAGCCTTGCCCGAGTGCGGCTTCGACAATCAGCCGTGCGATGATCGGTTGCGCGATGGTTGCGAGCCGCTTGTGCGCTCCCGGCTGACATAAGACGAAATCAGCGCCCGAAACGTCGAGACAGGCGCCCTTGCGAGCCAGCCCGTTCAGCAGGCGCAACATATCCGTGCCGTTGTGGACATGGCTCATCGGGCGTCTCCACCCACCAGACCCCTGAGGCCATGTTGATCCGAGACATGATCCAGACCCTGACGAAATTCGGCCCCGAGCGTGTCCATGACCGCATCGAAGCCCGGTTCGACATCCCGCCGCTCTTCGAGCCGGGCGACACCGTAGGCTACAGCCCGCCGGTCGCGTGTGAACAGCAAACCCACCTCTGTGTAGCTCAACCCCGCCTCGACGACCGCCAGGTACATGGCCTGATGTCGCGCAAAAGTCACACGAGCGCCGCCGCGAGCCGGTCCTAAAATGAACACGAGATCAACGCCGAAGCTCCGCATTGCCATGGAAGCAAGGGAGAGTTGCACCAGAGCCCGGCGTTCACTGCGTTTTCGCTTGGCTCGAACACGCTCTAATTGTATGATGTTCGACTTTTGTCGTGGTGTGATGGCCAAAGTCCACTCCTCGCGCTATATGTCAGCGGACGGATTTATCGTGTGGACAGTCAGCAGTGACCTCTATATCCCAAGGCACGTAAAGCGGCAGAAAAACTGACCGATAAGGTAAACCGCCCGACGTCGATTCGCGGGTGCGCGCATGTGATCGATGCATAAGGGGGCTAGCGACAGATTTTTGTCGCGCGACAGACAATGAGCACCAGGATACGCGCCATCCGGAAACTCCGGCGCCTTACGCTGCAAGAGCTCGCAGATCAGGTCGGGACGACGCCGCAAACAATCCAGCGCCTGGAAACTGGCCATATGACGGTGTCGGTCGATTGGCTGATGCGCATTGGTCACGCCCTGCGTTTGCCGCCCTCGGCACTGCTCAGCGACAACAGCGACATTTCCGTGCGTCTCGTCGGCGAACTAGGCTCCGACGGAATGGTGCGTGCCAACGACGGCGGCTCGATGCCCATCATCGTGTCGGTGCCGGCCGACGATCCGATGGCGATCCGCGTGATCACGCGGCTTGGCCCTCACGAAGCCGGCACCATTCTCGTTGTGTCGCGCCTCGAAAAAGCCGATCGCGCCAAAGCCGACGGCCGCGATTGTCTGGTCGAACTCGTCGACGGCTCGTTGTTGTTCCGACGTATCGTGCTCGGCAAAGGCGGCCCCGTGGCGTTCGTCCCCTATGACGACCGGCGCGGCGTCGAGCGCAATCTTGATATCGCCTGGTTTGCCCCGGTCGTCATGTCGATCCGCTACCTGACCGACACTAAGCCCTGATCTCCCGGCAAAGCCGCCGTGCCGTCGAACATTGACCATTCTTGCAGCAACTGGCGCAGCGTGCGCTCATGCCAGATGTTTGGCATGCCCCATTCAATTGCCCCGCTTGACCTGCATGCAGCCCTTCGCGACGCGCGCGCCCGTGCTTATGTCCGCGCCAGAGATCTGCCGCCTCTGCTGGTCTTGTGGCCGGCCGAACTTTCCGACGCCAGCGCGAGGGGCCACCTAGCCCTGTTGACAAAGCTTCGTCGGGCGCTGCGCCGAGAGCGAAAAGCCGCCATCGCGGGGCACTGGACCTACGACGTCGCCCGTCACGCAGCCCTCGGTAAAGCCTACCGCGCCGAAGTCGCCTTGTATCTTTCGACGGCCGGCGCATTGCCGGCTCAGATCTGATCGCTCGCACATGCGTCGAACGCATTGCTGCGCTGCAACCTCAAGACTTTCGCATATGCGAAGTGAGGCCTATAACACGGTTATGTCGCCGAGGGCGTTGTTCGCGCCTTTTAACGTTTCCCGCACATTCGAATGCGGACGGAGACGTCGAATACCTCGGCATCCACCTGCGAAAAGTTTCGCACACTCTGGGCGCACCGGCAAAGGCTGGTTTGCGCCTGCAAAGGACGTCGCCAATGAAAAATGTTCTGTCAGCCACCGCATCGGATATGACCGCGAGCGACACGGGTTCGTCCTGGACCCTCCGTCACTTGGTTGCGGGCGTGGTCGCAAGCTTGCGCAAGTCGGCCGCGGATCGGTCTTTGCGTCGGCAGTTGGCTGGGCTCGACGACGCCATCCTGCGTGACATCGGCATCGGCGAAGACGAAATCTGCCGGGTGCGCTCTGGCCATTCGTTCACGCCGCGTGCGTGGTTGTAAAAGGATCACGGCGGCCGACTTTTTTACGAAGTCTGTACCGTTTATCGAACCCATCATCGGGCATTTCCTCGATGATGGGGGCGCCCGTCGCGTCACTAGCGCTCGGATGCCGCCGCGTTGGATAACCACGATCAAACTTTCACAACAGTTTTACATCGGCAAATTCTGTTGAACCGTGGCAGATGCCTCGTATGTATATGGGCGCCGCGCTTCCAGCGTCGCGCTTGATTTCAACTGCCCACGCGCTTCTCGGCTGACACGATAGCGCTGGCGGCCACCTGCCGTGGTGTGGCATCATCGATGCGACGGATTCCGGCGGCGCTGCTCGTTGCCGGGAAAATGACTTTCCGGAGTGGTCGACCCGTTCCCCATGTCCATGTCGATCAACGATCTGTCGGTCAATTTTTCGAAGCCGTTCATTCAGCGGCCGGTGGGCACGACGTTGCTCGCCATCGGCTTGTTGCTTGCGGGCATCATCGCCTATCATTTCCTGCCCGTCTCGAGCCTGCCGACGGTCGAAATCCCGACCATCCGCGTCAATGCCAATCAACCCGGCGCCGACCCCGGGACGATCGCCGCGACGGTCGCGGCCCCACTCGAACGCCGACTGGGTGAG
>JANOAW010000673.1:0-1718 GCA_031411355.1 Hyphomicrobiaceae bacterium
CTTAAATCGAACCATGGCTCCATCCTTGCCATTTTCGTCGAAACGAAGCGAACGCTTTTACGCTCCTTCGCAAGCTTCTCGTGTTGGTCTTGTCCTATTGATGCTGCCTCGTCGACGCTCGCCTGTTCAACTCACTGCAACGGAGACAGGTTGAGCTGGAAGAATGACGGTTAGATCACATGAATGCCCAAGTCCGGACAATCGCTTTTGTCCAACCCAGCCGCTGTTCGCTCGCGCTAACAAAGCCGTCATTCGCCGAGAATGGGACATTACCGCAAAGCAGCCATCTGTTCATGCGCCGGCGTTTTCAGGCACTGCCGACACGTCAGAACCTTCCGATCTCTGACTGCATCATCCGGTGCCAGCGCATCCTTGGTATGCTGAGGCTCAGTGATTGCAGCCGACGCAAGGGGCCCGTACGGCTGAGAATCAATTGGCCACATGAGTAATAATAATTCGTCGTTAGAGACAATATTACTTGTGTGGGAAGTCAACCTGCGCTGTGTTGGCAAAATGGCCGGGTATGGCCGGCGGAGCAGGGGCAGGGGCAAGGTTTGGCGTGAGCAGCTACAGCTGGATTACCATCGGCGTTCCGGACGATTACGGCCAGATCGCCGCGATTGTCGATCCTGTCTTTGATCCCAAAAGCGTGGCGGTCGCGCTCCGCGACGCCATCTCGCCTGGCGTGAAGGGCGTGCTGATCGAGACCGGGTATATCGACAAGGACTACCGGAGCACCTTTTATAACTTCTATGCGAAGAAGGGACGCGTCTACCGCAGCGACTGCGTGCGGCTTCATTTCTTCGACGGCCAGGTCGATTTCGACCAGACCAAGACCGCCCTGCTATGCCCTGACGACAAGCCGGAAGATCACTATTACGGCTACATCGTGCTGCGGCCGACACTGGTCTCGACGATCGGCCGCTCGATCCTGTCGCCCGACGTCCGTAAGGGCGCACACGGAATGGTGATTCAGTCGGAGCACCAGGTCCACCTGCTCGGCTACAAGCTGCGGGTCTGGGGTTTCCCCTCGATGGCGCAGCACACCGATATCGCGGTCTGCGCGCATGTCTCGTGTTGGGCGATCCTGCGGCATTACAGCGAGCGGTTTCCACAGCACCGCGAGCTGCTGATCCACGAGATCACCAAGCTGGCCCAGCAATTCGACCCGGGCGGTCTGACCCCTTCGCTCGGTCTGAACGTCCTGCAGGCGGAGCGCATCTTCCAGGCGGCCGGGAGCTATCCGCTGATCGTCAAGCGCGACAAACTCCGCGGAGGCGACGAGCGTTTTGTCGGCCAGCTGCTCGCCTATCTCGAATCCGGGTTTCCCCTTTTCGTCGCGATGTCGAAGCATGCGCATGCGATCGTCGCAGTGGGACATTCGTGGACAGGTGCCGCCGCGGTGCCCCCGCCCGCGGGTTCGCTCACACAGAGCCAGCTCGGCTCGCTCGTCGCGGTCGATGACAATCACTTGCCCTACATCTGCATCGATGTGGCGGGGACGGCCGGTTACCAGCTCGATGACATCGACGCCTTCATCGTCCCGCTTCCCGACAAGATCTACTATCCCGCGAGCGCGGTCGACCGTCAGTCCACCCTGCTTCACCAGAAGCTTGGCACGATGATGAACCTGCCTGCATCCGGCGACCTGATACGGCGGTTCTATGTCACGACCCTGTCTGCGCTCAGGCGGTTTGCCCGGGAAAGGTCTTCGCAAC
>JANOAW010000674.1:0-6091 GCA_031411355.1 Hyphomicrobiaceae bacterium
TCTCGATCGAGACGCCGTCGACGATGTCACCGCAATTGATGTCCATGTCGTCGAGCATGCGCTGGTAGATCTCGGTGTTGGTGGCCAGCTTGAATGACGGTGTCGGCTTGCAGCCATAGGCCGAGCCGCGACCGGTCGTGAACGCCAGCACGTTACAGCCGCCGGCGACTTGGCCGGTCGCAGACACGGGGTCGTAGCCGGGGGTATCCATGTAGACAAAGCCTTTGGCCGTGATCGGTTCTGCGTACCGATAAACCGCTTCGAGTGTCGTGGAGCCGCCCTTGGCCGCTGCGCCCAACGACTTCTCGAGAATGGTGGTCAAACCGCCGGCTTTGTTTCCAGGCGATGGGTTGTTGTCCATGCTCATGCGGGCGCGGGCGGTATAGTCCTCCCACCACTTGATGATGGAGACCAGCTTTTCGCCGACCTCGCGCGAGCGAGCACGGCGGGTCAACAGGTGTTCGGCGCCATAGATTTCAGGCGTCTCGGACAAAACCGCGGTGCCGCCGTTCCTGACCAGGATGTCGGCTGCGACACCGAGCGCGACGTTGGCTGTGATACCTGAATAGCCGTCGCTGCCACCGCATTGAAGGGCCAACATCAGATCGCTCGCAGGAATGGTCTCGCGTTTGGCACGGCCCGCGATCGGCAACATGTTGCGCACGGCATCGACGCCGGCTGCGATGGATTTCCGGGTGCCGCCCGTATCCTGGATTGTCAAGGTCCGGAACGTGTCGCTTTCGACGATGCCGTAGGCGTCCTTCATACGTGCGATCTGGAAACCTTCGCAGCCGAGGCCGACGACGAGAACGCCAGCCATGTTCGGATTGCAGGCATAGCCCCACGTGGTGCGCTTCAAAACCTCGAACGTCTCACCGTCGCTGTCGATACCGCAGCCGGTCGAGTGCACCAGTGGAATGACGCCGTCGATGTCGGGGTAGTCCTGCAAGACGCCCGATTTCTCGACAGCTTCGGCGATGAAACGCGCCACGGTGGCCGAGCAATTCACGCTCGTGACCACGCCGATGTAGTTGCGCGTCCCGGCTTTGCCATCGGCGCGGCGGAAGCCCTCGAACGTGGCTTGTCGATCAAGGGGCAATACATCGCGTGGCTGTGCACCGGCTGCGAATTCATAGTCGCGTTCGAAGGCTGCAAAGGCGCAGTTGTGCGTGTGAACATGCTGGCCCGGGTCGATGTCGGCTGCGGCAAAACCGATGATCTGGCCGAACTTCAGAATTGGTGCGCCGCTTGCGATTTTGGTGGTCGCCATCTTGTGCCCGCGCGGGATGCGCGTGCCGGCTGCAACGCCTTGCACCACGGTTCCGATCGGCACCGTGTCGACGGCCACGAGCAGATTGTCGGCTGCGTTCAATCGGAGTGTGCGGGGATGAGACGGGCGAGAGCTGGTCATGATCGAACGCTTGGTCCTGTGGGCGACATCGACTGGCGTTTTAGAGGGCTTCTGCGACATTCGCCACTGCACCGGCGATTGCAAGGGTATGCGAGAGGGCTGTTCTTCGCTGCGTTGCGGCGCTATGACTCTGCCGCTGACACGGAAGAGACACCCATGGCCGATTCTGTCGTTCCCCACATTGCCAATGACCTCGGCGTCGAGAAGGTGTTCGTGGGCGTCAAAGAACTGCAGTGCATGGGCGCGACACCGCCGTTCGATCATCCGCACGTGTATCTCGACATGGGTGGCGACACACAAATTCTGTGCTCGTATTGCTCGACACTGTACGTTCACGATGCCCGCCTGCATGCCGACGAGACCGATCCGAAAGGGTGTCTCGTGTCTCGTGCATCGGCCGGCTGATCGCCCGCGTTGAGCGATCCCATCGTCATCGTCGGCGCCGGAATTGCGGGGTTGGCACTCGCTCTCGCGCTCAAGCGGCGTGGACTGCATGCCTGTATCGTCGAGCGACGCGACGCGCTGCCGCTCGATGGCGCCGGCATCCAGATCGGCCCCAACGGAACGCGATGCCTGCGCGATCTCGGCGTGCTCGAGGACGTCCGCGCCAGCGCGAGCGTGCCGCCGTGCATCCTCGTCCACGAAGGCGCGTCGGGGCGCCTTATCACGCGTTTGCCACTCGGCGCATGGATCGAGGCGCGGCACGGTACGCCCTATTGGGTGACGCGGCGCGCCGACCTCGCACGGGCGCTTTATGGTGCGGTGCTCGACGCGGGGGTCGAGGTGCAGTTCGGTGTTGACGTCCGTGGCGCTCACAGCACCGCTCACGGCGCCTGCGTCATGTGCGCCGACGGCGCGACAATCGACGCGCCGGGCGTGATCGGCGCCGACGGTGTTTGGTCTGGCGTCCGCGCCGGCATGTTCGGAGACGCAGACATCCGCCGAGACGGACGTGTCGCCGCGCGCGCGACCATTGCCGCATCGACGTCGAACGGGATCCGGTCCGATGCCGTTTCGGTCTGGCTCGCTGCCGAGACGCATCTCGTCGCCTACCCGGTGCAAAACGGGACCTCAATCAACGTCGTGCTGATCTCGCAGGGAGACAGTCCGTTCGAGCGATGGTCGCAGCCGGTCGAGGCCGATGTCGTCCGCCGACGTCTCGGCGCATTCGCGCAACCGATGAGCGGTCTGGCGGACACGGCCGACTGGCGGCAATGGCCATTGGTGCGGCGCGACCCGCTCGCGCACTATGCCGAGGGGCGGATCGCGCTCGTCGGCGACGCGGCGCACCCGATGTCGCCGTACCTCGCGCAAGGTGCCGTCATGGCGCTGGAAGATGCGCTGACGCTCGCCGATGTGCTCGCTCGAACACGTGGCGACGCGGGCGACATATCGCCGGGGCTCGCAGCCTACTCGGCTTTGCGACTGGCGCGCACGCAGCGCGTCGTGCGCACTGCTGAGCAACAAGGGCGCATTTATCATCTGGCGGGACCGATGCGGTTCGCACGCGACCTGGTGTTGCGCTTATCGCCACCCCAACTGACGATGCGGCGTTACGATTGGCTATATGGCGAGACGTGGTCGAGAAACACCCGTATTTCGTGACCTATTGCAAGTGAAGGCGTCAGAAACGCTTGTCCTGCAGGCTGATTCGCGATACGCGGCCCGACTCGACCGGCTGCGCACCAGCATAAAAGCAATGAAACTAGGACTTTTTGTGCGTTCACGACCAGAAAGTGAGTCTTTTTGCAAACACTTGCGGGCAAATGCGCAGGTCGGATGCGAAGATTGCGAGCCAAGAGGCGCGCGATACGTTATCCGACATCGACCGCGTGATTCCGCCGCCGATACGCGCTCCTCACCCCCATCCGAACGATCAGATTAGAGAGACTTTCCACATGGCCAAAAAAGCCGCCGTAAAAGCCGCCACGAAAGTTGCGCCCAAAGCCGCAGCCAAGGGCGCCAAAGCTGCCGTAAAAGCCGAGAAGAAACCGACCGTGACGCTGAAGCATCTCGGAACCGCCATCGCGGAAGGTCACGAGTTACCCAAGAAGCAGGTCAACACCATCCTCGAAGAGATGATCGGCATGGTCCGTACGCATCTCAAAAAAGGCAGCCGCATCCGTATCGCCGGCCTTGGCATCCTGCAAGTTCGCAAGCGCGAGGCCCGCATGGGTCGCAACCCGGCAACGGGTGAATCGATCAAGATCAAAGCGTCGAAGAAGGTTGCGTTCCGCGCCGCCAAGGATCTCAAGGAAGCCGTTTGATCGACGAACGACCGAGTGGGACCGCGGGTTTGATCGCTACATGATCGCACCACGCTTCCGGCCGGTTATTCCACCTCGAACCAAATCATGCCGCCGGCGCCTCGTGCCCGGCGGTTTGTCTTTGTCATAGTCGTGCATCGGTCGTCTGAAGGTTTTTGTCATGTTTCGCGCGCTGCTCGTCCTCGTTCTCGCGATCGCACAGATCGCTGCGCCGCGCGCCGGCAAGATCGCAGGCTTCGGAACACCTCTTTCAGAGGTCGGCGGATCGGCCGGCCCCGAACAGCCGTCGGGATACGCCTTCGCGATCTGGGGGCTCATCTTTGCGCTGGCACTGCTGTTCGCTGTCCGACAAGTGATGGCCAAACGTCGCGATTCAGCGCTCTATCAAACGGTGGGCGCGGCCGCCGTGGTGCTGTTCGGCGCATCGACGGCATGGATGCTCCTGGCGCAGTTCTACGGTAACGGCCTGGTGCTCGCCTGCGTGATCTGGCTGATGCTCGTTGCCGCGGCACGGGCGTTTTTCCGCACCCTCGCGATGCGGGCAAACCTCGACCCGTTCGACCGCTTCGTGACGTTGCCGATGTTCGCGCTGTATACCGGCTGGCTTGCCGCCGCCGTGTGGCTGAACAGCGGGTCGGTGGCGAAGCTCTACAGCGGTGACGCTGCTGAAATCGGGGGATCGCCGTTCGCCGTCGTGACGCTGCTGCTGATCGCTGGATCATCTCTTTGGCTGCTGGCGCGTGCACACGGTTATCTGCCATTCGCGTTGACCACACTCTGGGCACTCGGCGGCATTGCGCACATGAACCTGGTCGTGCGGCCCAACACACAGATCGCCGGCCTGTCGATCGGGCTTGGATTGGTGGTGGTCGGGTATCTGGCCTGGCAAAGACGGCCGGTGACGAAGGCGGAGTTCTGAGCCACATCACCCTGCCGCACAGGCCGCCGCGTCGGCATCTGTCGACGGGAGCAGCGGCAAGACCGTTCCAGCGGGTATGCGCACGATCGGCACCGTCGTCTGATCGGGCGGGGTGCGGATCACCTCGGCTGCGACGAACGATCCTGGTGCGTCCGGCTCGAGGGCGAGCGCGATGCGGGCGGCGGCGGGCTGCGCCGTCGGCACATAGAGACTGCCGGCGGGTATGGCGACACGCACCGCACGGACAACAGCCTTCACGGCGCCGTCCGGATTGATGGCGCGACGATCAGCGGTGCCGCGATCGTGGACTTCGAACATTTCCGCGTCGACTTCGACCGGTCGGGAGACGACGCACGTGTGGGCACCCAGCAACGACAATTCGGTCGTGCCGCCTTTTGCTCCCGGCAACACGACATAACCCGCCGGCCAAGACCGGGACGCTGTGATCGTGACACGCTTTGAATTGCCCATCAGTGTTTCAGTCGGGCGCGCCACACCGGTCGCCGGATCGAGCAGAGGCAACGACACAAAATCGTTCTCGACGACATGGCGCACGACGATGGGTGTGTCGCGCCGTTCGAGTTGCCGGCGACTGGCCGCGACGGCTGCGCGCAACCGATCCGGATCAGACGCAGCGGTGGCGAGAGCCGCGCGAATGGCGATGTAGTGTGTGGCGACCCTGCGCTGATAGCTCTCCATGCCGATGCCGACACCGCGCGTCTCGAACAGGAACGACACCGCGCCGGACAAGCCGAAGGCATTGCGAGCGATTCCGGGCGCATTGCCGCCCAAGGCTATGCTGCGGTCGATACGGCGTGTCGACGTGGTGTGATATGGAAACGTGGTGAGGCCGTGGGCTGACATTGCCTGCTCGAGCGCCGGCTGAAAATGCTCGCGGGCGAGACGGCGCGAGGCCTCGGGCACCATGGGATGCGTCGCGTCCAGCAACATCAGATCGACAGCCTGCAGTCCGCCGAATTTCTCCAACCATCGTTGCGCGACCGAGAACTCGTGGGCATCGATGACCAGATCGGGTGGCAGGCGCTGCACGGCTGCGTGGAGTGCGCGCGTCTCGACCAGGGCGAGCGTGGCATGATCTCGATTGAGGTCCATCCGGGTGGATGTGTCGCGAAGATCGTTTGCCGCGCCGTCCGGATTGGCGCGTGGCACCATGACGACAACGATCTTGTCCAGCAGCGTGCGCAATTCGCCGTCTGCCAGCGCTTTGGCGAGCGCCAACATCGCCTCTCCACCGGCGGGCTCATTGCCGTGTTGCTGACCGATCAGCCAGACGATCGGCCGCCCCGTGGCGCGCAACGCCGCCGGATCAGCCGATCGCTCGCGGCTGAAGTAGAGAATGGGCACGATGCGGCCGAGCGGTGTGGTGGCGAGAGTTGCGACAACCACGGGAGCGTCGACTTTGGCGAGCCTCAATAAAAAGGTCTGCAGCTCGTCTTGCGTGTCTGCGGTCACGTCGGTCATGAGGTCTCCTCG
>JANOAW010000675.1:0-4874 GCA_031411355.1 Hyphomicrobiaceae bacterium
ATTTTCCGTCAGCGACAGTGTGGGCACGGCGCCGTGGTCGAGCCGCTCCTCGGGCAGGAAGGCCAGACCGCGCCTGCGCCGTTCGACCGGCCCCAGACGACCAACCAGCTCACCTGCGACTTTGATCGCAGCGTCTCGGTCTGACAGCTGTTCGCCGATCAAGGCACGCATCAATTCGCTCTGGCCGTTGCCGGCGACACCTGCGATGCCGACGATCTCGCCTGCGCGGACGTCAAAGGTCACGCCCGACAATACCACCCCGAACGGATCCAACGCCGGCATCGACAAATCATCAACCTCGAAGCGGATGGTCGCGCTCGGCTGCACGGCGCGTTGAGGTGGGATCAACGTCATGCCGATCATGGCCTCGGCAAGGCCCCTCGCGGTCTCGAGACGTGGGTCGCAGGTCGCAATATGCCGACCACCACGCAGGATCGTCGCGGTCGAACACAGTTCCCGGATTTCGTCGAGCTTGTGCGAAATGTAAAGGATGCCTCGACCCTCGCTGGCCAACCGGCGCAAGGTCTCGAACAACTGAGCGGCTTCCTGGGGCGTCAGAACCGAGGTCGGCTCGTCCATGATCAACAGTCGCGGCTCCTGCAACAGGCAACGCGCAATTTCGATCCGTTGGCGCTCGCCGGCCGACAGCGTGCCGACCCGTCGATCGGGCTCGAGGCCTAGTCCGTAAGTCGCCGATACGGCTCTGATACGCGCGACCAGCGCGTTGTCCGCCGTCGCCGCCGCGAGCCCGAGCGCGATATTTTCAGTGACGGTCAAAGCGTCGAACAGAGAGAAATGCTGGAACACCATGGCGACGCCACGGGCCCGCGCAGCCTGCGGGTCCGTCGGCGCATACACCTCACCATCGAGCCGCATGTGGCCCTGGTCGGGCCGCAGAACCCCGTACAGCATTTTCACGAACGTCGATTTACCCGCCCCGTTTTCGCCGAGCAGGGCATGGATTTCGCCGGGCTGCAGTGTCAACGACACATCGTCGACCGCCCTGACGCCCGGAAACGAGCGCGACAAGCCGCTGACGTCGAGCAGCGGCGCGTGTCGCGGCGGATCATCACCCGGCAGTGCAGTCCCGATCGTCGTCGTCACCTGATCCCCCGAGCCACGATGCCCGTCTAGCACGCGGTTCGGCCACGGGCGACCATCGGGGTCGACCATCGGGCCGATCAACGACGCCGCGAGTTGCGGCGACAGGGTATCGAGCAATTCAGCTCTTCTTGTCGTCCTTGACGAACAAGGCGCCCAGCGCCGCGAACGGCGATGTCGGGTCAGGGCCACGATTTTTGCTCGGACCGGCCGTATAGCGCTCAGGTGGACGACCGCCGCCGCCGGGACGCCGCTCATCCCGACGATCTCCGCCGAAACCGCGCTTGTCGCCGTCACGTGGGCTGCGCGTGCGATCCCCCCCTGGGCCACCTTTGCCCGGTGCCCCTTGAGGCGGCCGTGGACCGCGATCACCGCGATCGCGGTTGTCACGTCCAGCAAACCGTTTATCGCCGCCATCATCCCGACGCGGGACGTCACGAGCGGCGGCCGGTTGGGCATCTGCCGCCGGTGCATCCGGCGCGGGCGACGCCCCAGCGACCGCTGTCGGTGATGTCGGCTGTACTTGCGGCTTGTACCGATCACGGCGATCGCTTCCGGAGCGCTCGTTGCGCGCCCCATCACCGCCACGGCGATTGCGCGCTGGCGGCTTGCCATCGACCGCTTCACGTCGATCGCCGCCATCACGACGCTCGACGCCGTCCCGCCGATCACCACCACGATGATGGCGCGGACCGTTTTGATGCTTGCGCCGTGGGCGCCAGATATCGACCATTGGCTCGTCGACGACTGCGGCCGTCGGTACCACCTGATCAGCGGCCATCGGCACGGAGACCGCCGGGGTCTCGGCAGGTGCGATCGAAGTTGTCTCGACAGCGGGAGCCGGGGTCAGATCCACATGTGCGGGTGCCGATGCCGCTTCTACAGGCGGCGCAGCCTCGGTCGGCGCCCCATCCGAGGGGCTGGAGCCGACCTCGAGTGACGCATCGTCGTGCTCGGCCATATCAGGCGAAGCAATGGGGTCAGGCGAAGCAATGGGGTCAGGCGAAGCGGGCGCCTCGGTCGGCGCAGCCAAGTCCGTACCCGCGTGCGGCGGATCGACGACGACGGGTGCGAGCACTTGGGCCGGCGGTTGCTTGATCGCCAGCCGCACGGGCTTTCGCTCGGACCGGAAACCGAGCGATTCGAGCACGGCCGACAACTCGGTTTGCGAGCAACCTAGGATCGACATCATCTGCGGCGTAACGATGAAGGCCCCGTCGCCGGTCGCACCGTTGGGCAATTTCTGGCCCGGCCTTGCCTCATGCGACCGGAACGCCAACAACGGGCGGATCATATCGGCCAGCCGTTCGAGCATATCGATGCGTACGGCGCGTGGACCACAGACCTGGAAACCGAGCGTCTGATAATACGCCTCCGGCACGTCAGCCTTGACGGGAATCGACGTCAACCCGGCCTTCGGCGCCTCGGGCATGGTGTCGAGTGTCAGCGGTGGGGCGCCGCCGTTGAGCACGCGCAGAACCAGCGCCAGCTCGGCAGCCGACGGCTTCAGGAGCAGCGGGAAGAACACATTGAAAGCGCCGAAGCGGACGCCGTATTTGCGCAAACTGGCGCGCGATTGTTGATCGAGGCCCTTCAGCTCGTCGGCCGCACTCTCGCGGCGCAAAGTGCCAAATGTCTCGGTCATGCGGAAGGCAATGCCACGCGCGATGCCTGTAATGTCCTCGGCCTTGGCGATGTCGACCAGCGACCGCAGCCGTTCACCGATGGCCTCGGTGACGAAGCCGTTGAGACGCTCCTGCACCTTTTCCTTGTCGGGACCGGTCAGTTGTTCGTCGGCTTCGAGCACCACCAGCGGCTTCAAGGGATCATCGCCCTTGGCCAAATGCGCGATCGGGTCGTTGCGCCAGATGATCTCGCCTTTACGGTTGATCTTGAAGGCGTCGGACTTGGCCGCGGCGACACGACGGGCGCGCATTGCCAGCTCTTTAGCGACCACGTGATTGGCGGCGCCGCGTGTGGCCTTACCCTGCAGGTCTTCTGTCTGCGACTCGGGATAGAATCGGAAGCCTTTGAGGCGACCCACATAGTGTTTCTCGACGCTGACCGCGCCGTCGTCGGCGATTTCGGCGTACATCTCGTCCTTGTCGCGCATGCCCCGCATCATGGCGGTGGCGCGGCTGTCGACGAAGCGCTGGGTCAGCTGCTCGTGCAGGGCATCCGACAAGCTGTCCTCGATCGCGCGGGTGCGATCCTGCCAATGCACGGCATCGGCAAGCCAGCCGGAGCGGTTGGCGGCATACGTCCACGTGCGGATGTGCGCGAGGCGCTGCGAGAGCGTATCGATGTCGCCGTCGGTCTTGTCGCAGATCGCCACTTGGGCCGCGAACCAATCCGCGGGAATATGATGATCGCCGCCGGCGACATATTTGTAGAGGGTCGCCACCATGTCGGCGTGGCTCTGCGTCGAAATCTTGCGGTAGTCGGGCAGTTGGCAGACGTCCCACAGCAGCTCGACTGCAGGTCGACCCTTGGCGAGATCGCGCACGCCGCTGTCGCCTGCGACGGCCTCCAGCGCCAACACGTCATCCGCCATGCGCGCCTTCTGCAAGCGCGGCTCGCGCGGCAATCGACGCAGGCTCTCACGCAAAGCATCGACAGAGGCAAAATCGAGGCCCCGCCCGCGCCACTGCAGCACCTTGATCGGATCGAACGTGTGGTTTTCCAGCCGATCGATCAATTCAGCGTTGAGAGGCTCGATCCCGCCCGTCACACCGAATGTGCCGTCGCGCATGTGGCGGCCGGCGCGGCCTGCGATCTGCGCCAGTTCGGCCGGCGTCAGGTCGCGATGCGTCATGCCGTCGAATTTGCGCGTCTGGGCCAAGGCGACGTGTTCGACATCGAGGTTGAGCCCCATGCCGATGGCGTCGGTCGCGATCAGGAAATCCACTTGTCCGGTCTGGAACAGCTCGACTTGCGCATTGCGTGTGCGCGGCGACAGCGCACCGAGCACGACGGCGGCGCCGCCCCGCTGACGGCGCACGAGTTCTGCGATCGCGTACACGTCGTTGGCCGAAAACGTCACGATCGCTGAACGTGGCGGCAGGCGCGTGATCTTTTTTTCCCCTGCATAGGTCAGCTTGGACAGGCGGGGGCGGGTAACAAAGTTACACCCCGGGATCAGGTCGGAAATGGCGTCGCGCATGGTGGCGGCGCCGAGCAGGAGCGTTTCAGATTTCCCACGCGCATTCAACAGCCGATCGGTGAACACGTGGCCGCGCTCTGGATCGGCGCACAGTTGAATTTCGTCGATCGCCAGAAACTCGGTCTGGATGTCAGGCGGCATGGCCTCGACCGTGCATACCCAATAGCGCGCGTATTCCGGCTTGATCTTCTCTTCGCCGGTGATGAGCGCGCACTTCTCGGCGCCGACGCGGGCACAGATTTTGTCGTACACTTCGCGCGCCAGAAGGCGCAGCGGCAGACCGATCATGCCGGTCTCGTGCGCGAGCATGCGCTCGATCGCGAGGTGGGTTTTGCCGGTGTTCGTTGGGCCCAGCACCGCCGTGACGTTGCGGGCGCGGGAATCGATGTCAACGCTCATTGAACCTGCACGCTCCGTGTGTGCGCCCGTGTGGCAGAGCAGCGGGTCGAGATCAAGGGCGATGAGCGCCCGTGACCATGCGAGCGCCGCGAAAATTTCAGATCATCGACCTGATCCGCGCCGGCTTCACCGACTGCGTTTGGCCTCGACGCGTCGGGCCTGCAGGATCGGCTCGGTATAGCCGTTCGGCTCGATCGCGCCCTGAAGCACG
>JANOAW010000676.1:0-6769 GCA_031411355.1 Hyphomicrobiaceae bacterium
GCCGTGGTGGCTATCACGACGGGTGCAATCCCGGCTGGTCAGCCTGTGCCGACGCGGCCGCCGGCGGTAGTTGTGCGTCCAATCGGTCAAGATCCGCAGCGGGTCGCGAGCGCCGAGACAGCCCCTGGCCGCTTGCCGTTGCCGACCCAGGCGCCAAAGACACCCGCCGTGGCAGCCGTCGTCACGAACGATGCGCCGGTTGCGCGCGCCATTGATGTGCCGCAACTCGTATCGCCGTCCAAAAAGCAAAACCGTGCCGATGACGAGGCCAAGGCTGGATTGACGCGGGACATTCAACGCGAATTAAAGCGCGTCGGCTGTTATGATGGCGCGGTTGACGGTACATGGACGTCTGAGACGCGGCAGGCGATGAAGCTGTTCATCGATCGCGTGAATGCATCGCTGCCAGTCGATGATGCGGATCATATTCTCAAAACGCTGGTGCAGGGACATCCGGGTAATGCCTGCGGTCGCTCGTGCCCGACAGGACAAGCTATTTCGGGCGACGGCAGATGTGTGCCGACGGCGATCATTGCCGTACCGAAGCGCGCGCCTCAACCCGTACAAGTCACGCGAGACACACAGCCGGTGCCGACCGCTCCCGCTGTGAAATCATCGTCGTGGGAGCCAAAAGTGATCCCGGCGCCTGAACCCGTGCAGAAACCCATGGTCGCCGTCACCGAAGCGCGTCAACCAGACGTCAAACAGGCCGAGATCAAAGTCGATCGCGATCCGTTGCCCGGTCGGACATCGCTGGGTGCTGCCAATGTCCCCCCGCCGAGCGTCGCGACGCCGATGACACAGTCGGCGCCGACGGCATCGACTGTAGAGCCTAAACCCAAGCGGCCCGTGATCGTCGTCAAGCCGCGTGCACCGGTCGAACGCGAAAATGCCGACAACTCGGCGTCGGCGTCGTTGCCAAACCCATCTCCAAACTCATCGGCTGGCAAGCCTGCGCCGTCCATCGGCGCCGTTGCCGCCATCGAGCAGCCGGAGCGCCAACGCGCCCGCCCTGCGCCGCAGTCGTCGCCGCCGCCGATCGTCTACCGCGTGCCGCCGCCCCCGCCGCAGCGTTTCGTCACCACGTATTCGCCGCCGCCGGTCTATCGGGAGCGTCCGCGGTTCGGGCCGCAGATCTTCCGTGATCTCGAGCGCAGCGGTCGTTGATTTTGCCTGCCCGACCAGATCCTGCCCGACCAGATCGAGCCACTCCATTGCGGGTGGCTCTTTCCGTTGCATGGCAATTCCGTTGCATGGCAATAGTGTGTGAGGTCCGACGTAGTGTTGTGCGGTCGGACATTGTGTTCGGCGCCGCCCGGTCTTTCGCGCCGTTTGAGCGTCCGCCCGACTTTTCATGCCCGACTTTTCATGCCCGACCTTTCACGCCCGACCTTTGAAGCCACCCAAACCTTTCACGCTTGTCATTTGACTTAAGCGCTGGCACCGCCGACATACCAGCAACGTCTGAGCGGCTCAGCACGCCCAGCCCGTAACGTCGTCCCCGCGCCGGTGCTGCGCACCAACGCTCAGCGCTCGAGGAGCCTGCATGATGCCCTCATCTCGCCGAGCCAGCCGCAGCAGCTGGTGGTCAGCTCTCACCGTGAGCCTCGTGATGTTCGCCCAATCCATCGCCGTGCTCGATGCGCGTGCCCAGGAACGCGTGTCGTCCTTCACGCTTGCCAATGGCATGCAAGTCGTCGTCGTGCCCGACACGCGTGCACCCGTCGTGACCCACATGGTCTGGTATCGCGTGGGCGCGGCCGATGAGCCGAAGGGCGTGTCCGGCATCGCGCATTTTCTCGAACACCTGATGTTCAAATCAACAGAGAAGATTGCTCTTGGTGAGTTCTCCAAGATCGTCGCGCGGCTTGGTGGTCAAGACAACGCTTTCACAGGCCATGATGCGACGGCGTATTTCCAGCGGGTCACCAAGGATCATTTGAAACGCGTCATGGAGATGGAGGCGGACCGCATGGTCAACCTGCGTCTGACCGAGAAAGAGGTGTTGACCGAGCGCGACGTGATCCTCGAAGAGCGCCGGTCACGTATCGAAAACAGTCCGCAGGCCATTCTGGACGAGCAGATGTCGGCCGCCCTCTACCAGAACCATCCGTACGGCATTCCAGTCATCGGTTGGATGCACGAAATGGCCAAGCTTTCGCCGCGGGACGCACTGTCTTTCTACAAGCTCCATTACGCCCCGAACAATGCCGTCCTCGTGGTCGCCGGCGACGTATCCGCAGCCGAGGTCAAGTCTTTGGCCGAGGCGAGCTATGGCAAAGTGCCAGGTAACGCCGCGATCACACCGCGCGTGCGGCCGATCGAGCCGGAACATCGTGCGGCCCGTGCCATCAGTTACCGCGACCAACGCGCCGGTCGTCTGTCGCTCACCCGTTACTATCTGGCGCCGAGCTACAACACTGCGGCACCCGGTGAGGCGGAAGCGCTGGACCTGCTGATGAAGATCGTCGGTGGCGGCTCGACGGGGCGTCTCTACCAGACGCTCGTCGTCGAGCAGAAGATTGCGACCTCGGCGTCGGGTTACTATTCCGGCGGCGGCCTCGACAGCGGCAAGATCGCCGTGTCGGCAGTGGTTGCCGACGGCGCCGATGCCGCCAAGGTTGAAGCGGCGATCGACGCAGTTATCGCCGACATCAAGACCAACGGCGTCACTGAGGAGGAAATTTCGCGCGGCAAGAAAGCCTACCTCGCCGAGTACGTCTATGAGAGCGACAATCAGGCGACGTTGGCGCGCCGTTATGGCTGGGGGCTGACGCTCGGCCGCACCATCGCGCAGATCGACGCGTGGCCGGCTGAATTCGCCAAGGTGACCGCTGACCAGATCAAGCAAGCGGCGATCAAACATCTCGACTTCCGCCGCTCCGTCACCGGTACCATGATCCCGATTGCCGATACGCCTGCAGGCAGTGCGCCGACGAGCGCCGCGCCCGCCGGCACACCGCCGCCCGCGAGCCGCTCAGCTGCCCCCGTCGGTCAGAAGAAATCGTGAGACGTGGAGTTGCGCCGATGATCCGTTTCACCCGCCTCGTTGTGGCAGCCGCGCTCACCTGCGCCGCAGCCGTGACGAGCCTGTCGCAGGCCCACGCCATGAAACTGCAGGAAATCACCACCAAATCCGGCATCAAGGCCTGGCTGGTGGAAGAACACGCCGTGCCACTGATCGCGATGCGTTTCGCCTTCGCGGGTGGCAGCAGCCAGGACCCTGACGGCAAGGAGGGCGTGGCCAACTTCCTCACGGGCATGATGGACGAGGGCGCGGGCGATCTCGATGCGCAGATGTTTCAGCGCCGGGTCGAAGAAATCGCCATGCGCATGAGTTTTTCGGACGACAAGGACCATCTCTACGGTTCGTTCGAAACGCTGACCGAAAATCGCAAGGCTGCCGTCGAGTTGATGAAGCTCGTCATCAACAAGCCACGTTTCGACGTCGAACCGACCGACCGCGTGCGAGATCAATTGACCGCGTCGTTGGCCTATGCCGCGCGTGACCCCAACAAGGTCGCGAGCGAATATTGGTACAAGTCCGCATTCGCAGGCCACCCTTACGGGCGGTCGTCGACGGGCACGGTCGAAACCTTGAAAGCGATCAAATCTGCCGATATCGAGGCGTATCGTAAATCCGTGTTCGCGCGCGACACCTTGCGCGTCGTGCTCGTCGGCGACATCAACACGGTTGATGCCGTAGCGCTCATCGACGATCTCTTCGGGACATTGCCCGACAAAGCTACATTGCGCCCGGTGCCGGCGACCGAGCTCAAAGTGAAATCCAAACTTGCCATCGTCGAGATGCCGATCCCGCAAGCCGTGGCGATTTTCGGCGGCGTCGGCGTCGCGCGCAAAGACAAGGATTTCATGCCCGCCTTCGTGCTCAACCACATTCTGGGCGGTGGCGGGTTCGCCTCCCGCCTGATGGAAGAAGTGCGTGAGAAGCGCGGCCTCGCCTACGGTGTCGGCACGTACATCCAGCCCTATCAAAGTATCTCGATCTTCATGGGCTCGGTCGCGACCAAGAATGAGGAAATGGGCCAGTCCCTCGACGTCATCAAAGAACAGATGAAGAGCCTGATCGACAAGGGTCCGACACAGGTCGAACTCGACAATGCCAAGAGCTTCCTCGTCGGCTCGTTCCCGCTCCGGTTCGACACCAACAGCAAGATCGCCAACCAGCTGCTGTATTTTCTGATGGAAGATTTCGACATCGACTACATCGACAAGCGCAATGGCGAGGTGAACGCCGTTACGCTCGACGACGTCCGCCGGGTTGCCAAGCGCTTCCTCGTCGCCGACGATCTGTTCGTGACCGTGGTCGGTCAACCCAAGGGCTTGCAGCCCAAAGGGTAATCGGCCGTCGATCTTGGGGGCGCCCCTGTGGCGATGCAGTTGACCTGCTGGTTGATGCGGGCGATGTGATGGTAACGGATCGTCACCTCGCCCCCGGAGATAGCCGCCATGCCGCGTGCCGCCATGCAAGTCCACGTGTGCCGATCGGCAGCGTTCTCGATCGGCTTATTGTTCGCATTACCCGCTGACGCGGCTGTCGACAGTGCCAAGGTGCGTGCCGCAATCGAAGCGCAGTTGGCGGTGTCCGGCGCGCAAATACAACTCGGGTCGGTCGATGGACGCGGCGATGATATCGTCGTCTCGGATGTGCGCATCACCGACGACAAGGGCGAGAAGACTTCGATCGGTTCGGTGACCCTCGAATCCGTCACCGCCGTGCGCGGTGGTTTCAATATCGCCCGCATCACGGTTCCGGCCCGCTCAATTCCTACCGGTGACGGGACCTTCGAGTTTGGTGGCGCGACCATCAACGACCTCACGTTGCCCGAGGTGGGCGCGCCGAAGGACGTGGTGTTCTATGCCCTAGGCTTCGACGTTGGCGCGATGCGGTTATCGACCAGCGCGGGTCAGGATATTGCACGCAGCAGTCGATTGCGCGTGGTCGGAACACCCATCGATGCCAATCGCGAGACCACTTTCGTGATGGAGCCGTGGGACATCTTCCTCGATACGACGCGCGTGCCGAGACCCGATCCAGATCCCGCGGCCGATGAGGCAATGCGTGCGCTCGATCTTACCAAACTCGATCTGCGCATCGCCTCGCGCGGATTGTGGCGCCTGAGCGATGGACGTGTGACCACGGACATGACGTTCAATCTGCGCAATGCCGGCACGCTCACAACGACAATGGATTTCAGCGGTTATACACCCGACGTGATCGATGCCTTGTCCAAAATCATGAAGGAAAACGCCACCGCTCCCAAAGCGACACCCCAGCAGAAACAAGACAGCGATGCGCAAGCCGGCATCGCCATCATTGGCATTGCCCAACAGATGAGCCTGAGCGTGTTGTCGTTCCGCTATGAGGATGCGTCGTTCGCAGCGCGCGCACTCGATTATGCGGCAAAGAAGAACGGCGTGTCACGGCGAGAGCTCGTCAACCAGATCAAGGGCATGGTGCCGGTGCTCGCCATCCAGACCAAGGATGCCGAATTCACGACGCGCGCGTCAAATGCGGTATCGGCGTTCCTGGATAATCCGAAATCCCTTGAGATACGGGCACAGCCGCCGGCGCCAGCGTCGTTCATGCAACTGTTCGCCATCGGCGCCGTGACGCCTGGCGCCTTGATCAAGCAGTTGAACGTGAGCGTCACCGCCAACAAGTAGCGGGACGGAAACCATGCGGGCACGTCGGACGTGTCCACGACTTGCCCTTGCGCGTGCGTTCGCCCAAACACAGAGGACGCACCGCTATCGGGGGACGAATGATTACCGCCAGAGACGCCTTGAATGGGGAGTTCGTCATCCTCGCGTCGTACGTTATATTTCTGTTGATCATCCCGCGCTTGACGATGAGAATCTTCGGTCTGGCTGACGACCCGACGACGTTCTGGCCACGCGTGCTCGGTGCGGGCGCGGGCGGTATTCTGCTTGGAGTCGTGGCTCAGGATCAGAATTGGACCAAATCCGGCGTCGGCCTCGGCGGCTGCGTGGCGCTCAACTTGACCGTCGCGGTGGCTATGGCCCTAATGATGATAATTGGGCCGAAAATGCCGACCACGCGCGGGACGATGACAATCTGGGGAATGGTCGCCAGCCACGCCATCCTTGGCTTCGTCCAGATCGCGTTCGCCTGAATTAATGCGACAGCGCGATCTGGCGTTGCGCGCTGGTGGTGATGTCGACGCGTTTGGCTTTCAAGACGACCGTGCCAGCCATCGTCGGCACGGTGATGCGATAAGGCACGAACACGTTTGCGCTGGGGATCGGGCGCAGGACGATTTCGATATCGTTCGACCTCACCATCGCATTGTTCTCGTCGTCGGGCTTATGGCCGGCGATCGGCTGATATTTGACCCGGCAGACATAGCCGGTTCCGGGTTGGCCGGATGGTCGTTGTTCCGTCAATTGAACCGTCCCCTTCGGCGACAACACGATGTCGTAGCGTACGCGGCCGTCATAGATCGGGATCCGGCGCGAGCACGGATTGCCACTCGCCCCCTTCGACATCGCCAGCATCGACGACATGGGGTCGAGCACATTGACGAGATGTTGGGGCAGCACCGGTATGGTGCCCTCTTTCGGCGGCTTGTTGGTGTCGTGGACCACGCTGGTAATGGTGTTGCCGGTGTAGGTCATGCGCGTCGAGCCGGATTTGTTCGAGCTCTTGTAGGCATAACCGAATGTCTGCGGATGGGCGCCGTCGGCCGCGAGTTTTCCGCTCGCCTCGGCCGTGCCGTTCCACTTC
>JANOAW010000677.1:0-2842 GCA_031411355.1 Hyphomicrobiaceae bacterium
TGAAAAGATTAATGAAACTTTTACCCAAGTGAAAAGTATTTCTTTTAATGAGAAAAAAAATGCTCTCCACTCGGAAGAGATTGTCAATACATTTCTTGATAGAATTTTAGAACTAAAACGTATTCTTGATAAAAAAACGCAAAATATTACGGAACTCAATACTCAATTAGAAGAACTTACTTGGGTTTCAGATTTAGACGATGAATGTTTAATGAAAGTGAACGAGATTATTTCATTGTGTAATGATTTGCATTCAAGCCTGTTAAAGTTCTATATTGGTTTAAATCCTTTCATCAAAAAAGGCATTGCTAAGGCTGAAATTAAAGAATTAAAAGAAGCAATTGCCGATTTAAAAGAAATTACCCAAGACGTAGAATCTCGTTTTTTCTTCTTACCCCAAATGCCAATATTTACTGAAACCACAAAAGAACTTACACTTATATAATGAAGATTTTTTGTATTGAAGGATTCAAAATAGAGTTTGAAAAATTGTTGGGTAAAAAATCTTACAAAACTATCGAAAAATACATACTTGAATATTTTTTTGATAAAGACATCGAAGAAATTTGCTCAGGTACACGCCTCAACAATAGCAGCGCAAGCCGCAGGCTTTGCGGCGGCGCGCCCCGGCAACCGCTGTGAGGACATCGACATCGCAGCCCGCGGCGTCATAAACGGGGCTGGTTTCGGCCCCGGTTACGCAACGCCCGGATTGCCACATCGGACTGGCCACGGCATCGGCCTCGATGTGCACGAATGGCCGTATCTGGTGAAGGGCGACAAGACCGTGTTGCGGCCCGGCATGACGTTTTCAAACGAGCCGACCATCTGCATCTACGGTGAATTCGGCATCCGCCTGGAAGATCACATGCTCATCACCGAAAGCGGCGCACGGTGGTTCACCGAGCCGTCGCACGCGGTCGATGATCCCTTCGGTTACGAGGCGTAAGGGGACGCTCAGCGCACCGCTTGCCGGTCGGCCCATTCGTCGGCGAGACGAACCGCTGCCGCTCGATCGGTGCGCGACAGCTTGATCAGCAGTTTGTCGATGCCGTCGTCGGCGATGCCTTGGCGTTGCGCGAGCATGTGCCATTTGGCGGCTTCGACGAGATCGACATCCGTACCAAGACCGAGCGCTAAGCAGCGCGCGAGGCGATTCTGGGCGGCGGCGACACCTTTGCCGGCTGAAGATTTGAAATACAACACGCCGCGTGACCGGCTCGGCTCGACGCCACGGCCGAGGAACAGCGAAATTCCGAACTCCAACTCCGCTTCGGCGAGCCCTTGGTCCGCCGCCCGTTCGAGCCAGGTGGCGGATTCGGTGGTGTTGGCCTGGATCTGGCCGGCGCCCGTGGCATAGAGGGTCGCTAAGTCGTATTGCGCCTGGGCAATGCCCTGCTCGGCTGCGTAGCGCAGGTGCTGTGCGGCCCGATCCGGATTTTCCGGTTTGCCGTCGCCGCGCAGATACAACAGGGCAAGATTGTAGTTGGCCAGCACGTGGCCCCTGGAAGCTGCGATGTCGAACAGATCGGCTGCGCCGGCACGATTTTTTTCAATGCCGTCACCGCTGGCGAGCATGACCGCGAAAGCAAACGTGCCCTCGGTATCACCGAGTTCGGCGGCGCGGCGGAACCATCTGGCGGCCGTGACCAGATCCTGCTTCACACCGAGGCCTTCCTGGTACAGCCGGCCGAGCAACGTCGCGGCTTGCGGTTCGGCGCGCTTGTCGGCTTCGACTGCGAGCGTGTGCGCTGCGATATACTGTCCCTGTTCGAAGGCGTCGAAGGCCGGATCGTTACCCGGGACGGTTTTCTCGACGCTGGTGCCGGCGAGCCCACCGGTGCCTTCTCTGATAGGCTTCTGCGTGCTGAAGCGACTGAGCTGATCGCCACTCGAGGGCTGTGGGGCGACACGTGGCTTGGCTGGCTGTGTGCCATTTTGAAGCTTCTGCTCGCCAGGCGTACGCGCCGGTATCTGCGTCGTCGCCGGCCACGAACTCGCATCCTGCGCGCGGCCGACGTGGCTCGTCCAAGTCACGAGGGCGAGCGCACTCCCGAGAAACATCACCGATCTATGCATCGACCGCCTCCAATGCGCGGCGCATCGAGGCGACCCAGGCGGCCGCGTCGGATGTCGGAACCTGCACGGCGACGAAATCAGCCCCGGCCGACGCCATGACACGCACAGCGTCGGCGTCCGCGAGATCGACTGCGACGCACGGCACTTCGAACACGTCGCTCCACCAAGCGATCAAAGCGCGCTGGTCGAAGTGCTCGACAGGCGCTGGGACTTCGCCGTCGACATCGCTATCGTCCACCGCGCCGACGAGCGACACATCGCAGCCGAACGCAACGTACTCGGCGCCAGCCTCTCCAAGCTCCATCGCAATATGGCGTGAGCCACCGGCATCGCAGCCGACGATGGCGCCACCGCCGAGAACACTGCGGGCCTCGTCGTACCGCGCCATCACATCGGCGGATGCCGACAGGTGGACGCCGTCGGCGCGAAGCGTGCGTGCCAACGCCGCGTCGTCGAGCAGAAGGGCTGCGGTGTCGTGTTTCTGGGCGAGGTCGACGAGCGCCTTGACGGAGCGTGCCGTCAACGCGGTTCCCGCGGTCGGACGAAACAGAACCGATGCGACCGGCCCTGCCGCAAAGATCGCGGCCAGTCGTTCAAGCGCGGCGTTGTCGGTCTCGACGACGAGATACAACTGGCAGGTCCTGCGCCGCGCGTCGCTCATAGTTCCCCCTGACGCGCCCGCTATCAGGTTGGATTGGGGCAAAAAAGGGGCTGCTGCCGTTCGCGTGCTCGCGCGTGCATATGCTAGGAAGACGCAGCGCGA
>JANOAW010000678.1:0-5646 GCA_031411355.1 Hyphomicrobiaceae bacterium
GGACTTATCCTCGTCCAAATTGCCCACCCCGCGCACACCAATAAAAAAAGGGGCACCTTTCGATGCCCCTTTGCGTGCTTGAGAGTCGGCCGAAAATCAGTGCTGACCCCAGAACTCGACCACGGCGCGACCGCGTGCAACACCGCCCTGCTGGAAGATGCGCGTGCGGTAGGTCGGACGGATCTCCTGGATGATGCGCGAGCCGCCCTTCAAGTCGATCGGGCCATAGACGCCGCCGGGACGAATGGCCGTGCGGTTGGCCGGAATGATGTCGACCTCGCCGTTGCCATAGATCACGCGCACTTCAAACAACGTGACCGTCTCATCCTTGACGTTGACCCGGATCTTGCGGAATCCACCGTCGTTACGGCCGACTTTGATGATGTCGTTGCGGTCGATGGAGAAGCCGGCCGTCTGGCCGCCGAGCAGAACCCAACCTTCGTTGAACTTCTTGCCTTCACCCGTCGAGCCGAGCCAACCTTCGGCATATTCGCCGTAGACTTCGACGTAGGCGCGACCTTTGAAGCTCGGCTTCGAATTGTAGATCAGCTGGATTTCTTTGATGAACCGATCGCCTTTGAGCGGGATCCAGCGCGTGCGCGAGTTGGCTTTCACATCGGCGTTGTAGGCGACTTCTTCGCTCTCGCCGTTGGCGAATACGACTTTCATCGAACGGATGAAGATGTCGTTTTCCAGCACCCGCAAGCGGATACGGTCGAATTTGCCGACTTCGGCACCGACGCGGATCACGTCACGATCGACGCCGAAGCCGACCGTCTGGGTGCCAAACAGTACATCGCCGGTCTCGGTCTGTTGGCCCGGTTTGATCGTGGTGGCGACAGCGGCTGTCGGAGTCGCCGGGATCGGCGCTGCCACAGGGGCCTTCGGAGCCGGGCCTGACGACGCGGGGGACGGAGCCGCGGTCGCCGCCGAACGCGTAGCGCGCGCGCCCTCGTTGCTCTGCAAGCCTTGGATCTCGACCACGGAATTGCCGTTGCCGGGCTTGAACGACAGCGTCACCTTTTCGATGAAGCGGGCCTGATCGCGTTGATCGATGGCGCGTGTCCGATCGTTCGGGTTCATGTTGATCGCGCGGCGCTCATTGTGCACCGCGCCGTTGGCATACAGCACTTCGACGTTGTCGAGCACGATCGCGCCGTCTTTGGTGATCAGGCGAATGGCCTTGAAGTTGCCCTTTGCCGTCGACACGTCGATGGTGTCGCTCGTCCGCCCCGACGTCGCGATCGGCTTGGAGCCGATCGTCACCCATTGGTCCTGCGCCTGCGCAGCAGTCGCAGTCATCACCAGTGCCGCCACGGCACCGGTGGCCATCAGCCATCGCATCATTTGTCCACTCCCGTTAACGGTCAAACGCTGCATCCCCTCGGCGAGGTCGGAAACCACCCGCAAATCGACGAAACACGCCCCGTTCGACCCTAAGTCTCACCTGACGGCGGCACTGTTATCCCGCCATGTGCCGAAAAGCTACAGCCCGTTCGCGGCGGTTCCATGGCTGTGCACGGGCCGAGGCATGTGACTATCCACACGTTTGAGGGGACCACCTCTAGTGGCCAGAACGCGAATCGCTGCCGGTGTAGCCGACAATTTATGCGCGCGTCGAACACTGTCGGCGCCGACGGCGAGGCGGACCGAATGGCGAATTTCACCACACATATCGCGGTTGGCACAGTGGTCAGCGGCGCGTTGGCGACCCTCACGCTCGCAGCCGACGTCGTCGCGCCCGAAAACCTGATTGCGGTCACCATGGCGGGCGTGCTCGGCTCGGTACTGCCAGACATCGACTTGAAGGATTCTCGACCGAGCAAGGCGATGTTCTCGGGCCTCGCGGTGTTCTTTTCGTTCGCGGTCCTGTTCAGCGCCGCCGGACATTTTTCGGTCGCCGAACTGATGCTGTTGTGGCTCGGCACGATGGCATTCGTGCGCTACGGCGCCAAGGCGATTTTCCACGAGTTGAGCTATCACCGTGGCATCTGGCATTCCGTGCTCGCCGCGGCTTTCTGCGGCGCGGTCACGGCGGTCGTCTACTACTACCTTCTGCGCCGACCAGACGGCGTCGCCTGGCTCGCGGCCGGGTTCATGTTCATCGGCTACATGACTCACCTCGTCCTCGACGAGATGTATTCCGTCGACGTCATGGACGTGCGCATCAAGTCGTCGTTCGGCACCGCCGTCAAACTCATCGACATCAAGCATTGGGGCCACTCGCTCGCCATGGCCGGTGCCCTCGGCCTGGTGATCCTGATCACGCCGCCGCTCAAGACCTTCACGTCGGTGCTGTCGTCACAGGCCATGTGGTCGAGCCTGCAACAGCGCTTGTTGCCGATCGACCGCGAGAGGTGGTTCGGTGTCGATTGGCGCGCGCTCGCCGCGTCGTGGAATCAGCGCGGACGCGCAGCCGAAACCCAACCGGCTGTGTCACCGCCCGCCGCACAGCCCCCTGCGTCGCCGATTACGACGGGAACGCTACCCGACAGCCCGAAGCCTGCGCCGCCGAACTCACCGTGAGGTCTTCGGTGTCAAGAAGCGTCCCGCCACCCAGAAGTACAGTGGGTATGGCAGCACGCGCATGATCTTCAGCATCGAGACGAGCTGCCAGGGAAATGCGATCTCGATGGATTTTTTCTCGAGTCCTGCCACGATCTTGTCGACGGCTGTGTCGAGCGGCACTAGGAACGGCATCGGAAACGCGTTGCCGGCCGTCATCGGCGTGTCGACGAAGCCGGGATTGATCATCGACAGCGTCACGCCGTGGCGCGCGAGATCGGGTCGCAGGCACTCGACGAGATTGATCACGGCAGCCTTGGTCGGCGCGTAGGCTGCCGCCTGCGGCATGCCACGATATCCCGCAACCGACGCCACCAGGGCGATATGACCAGATTTGCGCGCCATCATGCGTGGCACGAGTGCTTCGACGCCGTTGGCCATGCCGACATAGTTCACCTGCATCGACGCGTTGCCCCGGGAGGCGCTGTAATCCTTCGCGCTCATCGGATCCCACTTGCCGGCGTCCATGACCGCAAGATCGATCGGACCGAGCTGCTGCTCGATTGCCTCGACAGCCGCCTGCATGGCCTTGGCATCGGTGACGTCGAGGGGGAATGGCACGATGTTGGGCCGCCCGGCCGCGAGCGTTGCAAGCTTGTCGGCCGAGCGGGCGGACACTGCTACCTTGCAGCCCGCGTCAGCCAATCTCGATGCCAGCGCCCGGCCTATGCCGGACGAGGCTCCTGTGATCCAAACGACCGACCAGCGGGCCACGGCACTACTCCTCGATCGACGTCCATCAGTTCGCTTACGCGAAAGTCCGTCGCGCGGATCTGCGGAGGACACGCGGCCGGCAGACGGATTGGCGAACCGGCGGCGACCACACTCGCACTGCACCTCGTTCGACCGTATGATACGTGAAGCAAAGTTCAGCAGCGGAGAATTTCGACATGTCGTCTCTCGAAGGCAGATCAGCCGTCGTCACGGGCGCGGCACAGGGCATCGGCCTCGCGTGCGCCGAACGGCTGGCGCGTGACGGCGCCAGGGTAATGCTGTCGGATATCAATGCCGACAAAGTTGCGGAGGCGACCAGAGCCATCGTCGAACGCGGCGGCACCGCGAGCTTCTGTCGGTGCGATGTTTCGAAAAAGGCCGAGGTCGACGCGCTCATGGCCGCGACCGTCCAGACCTTCGGCGGCATCGACATTCTCGTCAACAACGCCGGTATCATCGACAGCGCAGATTTCATCGACCTCGACATCGCCGAGTTCGATCGGGTTGTCGGGGTCAATTTCCGCGGCGCGTTCATGGTTGCGCAAGGGGCGGCGCGCCAGATGGTGCAACAGGTGCAGGCGGGCAAAGCAGCGGGCGCGATCATCAACATGAGTTCGGTGAATGCTCACTTCGGCCTGCCCGACCACGTCGCCTACTCGATGTCGAAGGGCGGCATGAAGCAGCTGACGGCGGCGGCGGCCGTGTCGCTGTCGAAATACGGCATCCGCGTCAATGCCATCGGCCCCGGTACGATCAATACCGACATCGTCAAGGCCGTCGCCGACAATCCCGCGGCCATGGCGAAGATCCTCTCGCGCACGCCGCTCGGTCGCATGGGCGATCCCTCCGAGATCGCAGCCGTTGCGGCGTTTCTCGCGTCGTCCGAGGCGAGTTACATCACTGGGCAGACGATCTATCCCGACGGCGGCCGGATGCACTTGAACTACACCGTCTGAAACGACGTCGAGCCATGGCCATGACCACCAACGAGCCTGCGCCGACCACCGACGGCATCCGCCGAGCGTATGGGGCCATCGACCCCGTATTTCTGGATACGCCCCTGCTCGATCATCCCGCGGCCGACGCCGCACTCGGTTGCCATATGTTGGCCAAGGTCGAGACGCTGAACCCGATCCGCGCCTTCAAGGGCCGCGGCACCGAGTGGTTCATGGCCAACGCCGCCGCGAACGAGACGCGGTTCGTCGCGGCGTCGGCCGGCAATTTCGGCCAAGGCCTGGCGCGGGCGGCAATCAAACGCGGGCGCAAGATCACCATGGTCGCCGCCCGCACCGCAAACCCACTTAAAGTCGATGCCATGAAGCGCCTCGGCGCCGACATGATCCTCGATGGTCACGACTTCGACGCAGCTAAGCATGCGGCGCGCGCGTATGCTCGAATGCACGGGCATATCTATGTCGAGGACGGCGCACACCGCAGCATCGCCGAAGGCAACGGCACCATGGCGCTCGAAATCACGCGCGACCTCGAGCGTCGCGGTGCGAGCATCGACGCCATCGTCGTACCGCTCGGCAACGGCGCCTTGCTCACCGGCATCGGCACCTGGATCAGACATGCACTACCGGCGTGCCGCATCATCGGCGTCGTGGCCGAGACAGCACCATCGATGCTACTGTCTTGGCAGGCAAACCGGGAAATCTCGACCCCCGAGGCGCCAACCATCGCGGACGGCATCGCAGTTCGCGAACCCATCCCGTATGCGCTCGCCTGCATGGCGACGACAGTCGACGACGTCTGGACGGTGGGCGAAGCCGAACTTCGGGCTGCCATGCGCTTCGCCCACACGCACTACGGCATCGTGCTGGAGCCGGCTGGCGCCGCCGGGATGGGCGCCATCATGCAACATCGCGAGCGCGTGCGCGGACAACGCATCGCAACGATTTTCTGTGGCGGCAATCTGACGACGGAGCAGATGCGCACCTATCTTGGTTGATCATGCAGGACATGGCGTCATGAGCACGCTCGATTGCGGCTGGGGACTGCCGGGGCTGCGGGCCGTCTGCGCCACGTCGGCCGTTGAGACCATCGGACGCCCTTCGACATTCGATTATGCAACGCGGTCTTTCAGCACAGCATCGGCATGCCGCTTACACGACGGCTTCTAAGCCTTTGGCCTTGATCAGGGACAGCAGTTTCAGGGACGGGCCGGATGGCCGCTTCTGGCCACGCTCCCACTCACCGACGAGCTTCACCGCCACATTGAGGTGACGCGCCAAAACGGCCTGACTGACGCCCTCGCGTTCACGCAGCGCGACGATTTCCTTGGCCGACAGCTTCGCCACTTCCGTCAGGCATGTGGCGTCGAACTCGCGCATGGTCGTCTTGTCGATGACGCCGACATCGTGGGCG
>JANOAW010000679.1:0-5478 GCA_031411355.1 Hyphomicrobiaceae bacterium
CCCGACCGACCCACAGTGGGAGAAGTCGCCAGACTTCGTCGCGTGGAAAGCCTTCATGCAGAAGTACATGCCGAATGGCGACTTGAAAGACGGCAACCACGTCAACGCCTGGGCATCGGTCCACACCCTGGTGCAGGTCCTCAAGCAGTGCGGCGATGACCTGACGCGCGAGAGTGTCATGAAGCAGGCGGCCAACATCAAGGGCTTCGTCCCGCCGATGCTGATCCCCGGCATCAAGCTGAACACCAGCGCCACGGACTTCTATCCGATCCAGTCCGTGCAGTTGTCGAAGTTCGAGGGCGAGACCTTCAAACTGTTCGGCGACGTGATCGCGAGCGAGAGCCAGTAAGTGCCGGCGTCTGAAGCACGGGTGTCTGACTTCGGTCAGACACCAAACTTTCATCGGCGCGGTGTCTGGCCCGAGGTCACACACCGAATTCTCAAGAGGCCACGTATGTCTGCTCCCTATACCCTGCACGGAATATGGGCCTCCGGGCCGTCTTATAAAGTCGGCCTCGCGCTCGCGCTGACCGGGCAGAAATTCGACTACGAACATGTCGACCTGCGCTCCGGCGCGGGTCAGAAACCAGAGTTCAAAGCCAAGAGCCGGTGGGGTCAGGTGCCGTGCCTGACGGTCAATGCCAGCGGCAAGCATCTCACACAATCAGCAGCCATCCTCGGCTATATCGCCATGACGACAGGCAAGCTCGCCGGCGCCAATGACGATGACAAGCAGTCGATCCGCGAGTGGATGCTCTGGAGTGCCGACCGTCTCGGGCCCCCAATCTATCGCTGTCGCGCCAATGCGCTTGGCTTCCGCAAATTCGATCCAGCCACCATCGAGATGTATTCAGCCGACGGAAAAGCCGCGCTGAAAGCCCTCGACGAGCACTTGGGCAAACACCTGTGGGTCGTCGGCAGCGCCGGCTCGGTCGCTGATGTCGACGCGTACGGAGTCGTCGCCTACGCCCCCGATGGCGGCTTCACACTTGCCGACACGCCCAATATCCAGGCCTGGATGGCGCGCGTCGAAGCCCTGCCCGGTTTCGGCAAACCCGACAGCCTGCTGCCGAAAGAAAGCCGCAAAGGCTGACATAGCCTCTCGATCATCCGACTTCGACGCCGACCTGAAAGAGGAAGCCATCCCATGATCCTGCATCGCCGCACACTTCTCGGCATCAGCGCCGCAGCGCTGTCGACCAGCCTCGCCTTGTCACCGGCTTTTGCCCAGAAAAAATACGACGAGGGCGCCACCGACACCGAGATCATCATCGGCAATACGATGCCCTATTCGGGCAACGCGTCCGCCTACGGCAACATCGGCAAAACCATCGAAGCCGTGTTCAAGATGGCGAATGACAATGGCGGCATCAACGGCCGCAAGATCAAGTTCATCACCTATGACGACGGCTATGCGCCGCCGAAAACGGTCGAAATGGTGCGCAAACTGGTCGAAGAGGACAAAGTGTTGGCGTTGTTCAACACGCTCGGTACACCCGGCAACACCGCCATCCACAAATATATGAACGGCAAGAAAGTACCGCAGCTGTTCGTCGCGACCGGCGCCTCGAAGTGGGGCAGCCCGAAAGACTTCCCCTGGACCATGGGCTGGCAGCCCGATTACCAGACCGAGGGCGCGATCTACGCCAAACACATCCTCGAGACGGTGCCCGATGCCAAGATCGGCGTGCTCATGCAGAACGACGACTACGGCAAGGATTATTTCAACGGCTTCAAAGCCGGTCTGGGCAAAGCCAACGAAGGCAAGATTGTTCAGTTGTCGACATATGAGGTCACCGACCCGACGATCGACAGCCAGATGATCCAGTTGAAGAACTCGGGCGCCAACGTGTTCTTCAACATCACCACGCCGAAATTCGCGGCGCAGGCGATCAAGAAAGCCGGCGAAATCGGCTGGAAACCCGTGCACTATCTCAACAACGTCTCATCGTCGTTCGGATCGGTGTTCATTCCAGCCGGCGTCGAGGCCTCGCAGGGCGTTATTCTGGCGCTTTATCGCAAGGACGTGAACGACGCACAGTTCGCCGAGGCAGCTGATGTCAAGGCGTTCAAGGCCTTTGCCGCCAAATACATGCCCCAGGCCGACCTGAAAGACGATACCCACAATTACGGCTATTCAGTCGCCTACACGATGCTCGAAGTTCTCAAAAAGTGCGGCGATGATCTGACACGAGCAAACCTGATGAAACAGGCTGCTTCGTTGAAAGGCTTCGAAGCTCCATTGCTGTTGCCTGGCATCAAGATCAATACGTCCGCCACCGACTTCTATCCGATCCAATCGGTCCAACTTGCCCGCGTGAAGGGCAATGGGTTCGAGATGTTCGGCAAGATCATGGCGAGCGAAAGCGAGTGACGGGCCGACGTCGCGGATTGCCCGACGCCACCACCTCGTCATTCCCGCGCAGGCGGGAACCCAAGCAGGTCGCTGTCGACAGGCGTGGGTTTCCACCTTCGCGCGGTGACGAGGCGCTTTTAATGGACACGCGTGCTGCTTCATGCGTCGAAGCTCACCGAGCCAGCCAAGCCGCCATGGCAGCTGTCACCGCCGTTGGTCTCTCGAGTGTCGAGAGATGCCCGCACTGCGGCACGATTTCCAGTTTTGCCCCAGCGATACCCGCCGCGATCGCCTCATGATCGGCAACCGGCGTCAACACATCCTGAGCGCCCGTCAGCACCAAAGTCGGGCACTGGATCGCAGCCAGCGTCGGCCGGCTGTCGGGACGTGCCATGATCGCTGCCTGCTGCCGGGCAAACGTCGCAGCGCCGGTTTCGCGCGCCATGTTGAGGACGATGTCGACCAACGCCGAATCGGCCAAATGGTCGGGGTGCAGAAACACCGGCATCAACTTACGCACCGCAGCCTCCATCCCTTCGGCATGCGCGAGCGCAACCAAGGCATGGCGAGCGGGTGCTTGCGTCTGATCGAATGGTTTGGCGCTCGTGTCGAGCAGGGCGAGGTGCGTCACCCGTTGCGGGGCTTGGCGCATGATCTCGAAGGCGATGTAGCCGCCCATCGACAAGCCGGCGAGGGCAAAGCGCGCGGGTGCCTCAGCCAGAATTCGGCGCGCGATGGCGGCAAGAGTGTCATCGCGCGTGTGATCGGCGACCGAGATGGTGGCGAGATGCCCCAAGGCTGCGACCTGGGGTGCCCAGAGCGCCGCCGTGCAAAGCAGGCCGGGCACGAGAACGAGCGCTTTGGTCATGTGTGGGGGCTCTCAATCGATCAGCTGCGGCGATGACCCACCAGCCATGTCACTTGCGGCGCCGGTCGGCAAACTCGAAACACGTCAGGCGCGGCCCGGATCGCGACCCGGATCGCGGCGCGTGTGGCGCAGATAGCCCGACGTCAGGATCAAAGAGACGACGAACATCAGCACCGCCAGTGCCGAGCCGTAGCCGAAATCGAGCGCGTCGATCGTGGTCTTGTGGATGAACATGGCGAGCGTTTCGGTCGCCGTGCCGGGGCCGCCGTTGGTCATGGCGTAGGGAATATCGAAGGTCTGGATGGCCGTGATGGTTCGGAAGATCATGGCCACGACGATAGCTGGTTTCAGCATCGGCAGAGTAATTTCGCGGAATTGCTGCCATGTACTGGCGCCGTCCACTTCAGCGGATTCATAGAGCGACTTCGGGATCGTCTGCAGCCCCGCCAGCAATACCAGCGCGACGAAGCTCGACGATTTCCAGATGATTGCGAGGCAGACGGCGAAGAATGCCGGCCCCTCCGTCGTCAGCCACGCCACGGGTTTCAAGCCGATGCCGATCAGCATGTTGTTGACGAGGCCGACCTGGAACTCGAAGAACCAGCGGAAGATCAAGCCGGCGAAAACAACCGGCAGCGCCCACGGTAACAACAGTCCGAGCCGCACCGGCCACTGCACGCGAAACGGCTTGTTGGCGAGGAGGGCTAAACCGAGTCCGATGACCACGGCGCCCGGCACCGTGACGGCGACGAACAGCGCCGTATGCAAAACCGCTTCCCAGAAGCGATCGTCACCGAGTGCGCGGGCATAGTTATCGAAGCCGACGAACGGCGTGCCGCGCCAGGGTTCGGCGAGCCGGTTGAAATAGAACGAGCCCTTGAGCAGCTCGAAGATCGGATACACGACCACCAGCCCGAGCAGCAGAAATGCCGGCGCGAGCATGGCGAAGCCGAGCCGCCGCTCGGATTTTTCGAGCGGGGTCAGCGTGTGGCGGAGGCTGGTCGGCTGAGAGGTCACATGCACTCGCTTTCGGATGGCCGAGATCGGTTAAGCCGCGGCTCCGAGGTCTCGCACCAGGTCCTGCGCGCTCATGAAGTCGACTTTGCCGGATGCGAGCACCGGGATCGCGGCGACGCTCTTGATCGAGCGCGGCACCCACAATTCCGGGATGCCCTGCGCCTTGGCTTCCGCTTGCAAGGCGGCTCGCTCGGCATCGGCTTTGTCGGTGACGAGGATCAACTGTTCGCCGCGCTTGGGGTCAGACACGGTCAAAACCACGTGATTATTCTCCGGCCACAGGCCGGCCACCATGGCTTCGACCGCCGCCAGCGACACCATCTCGCCACCGATTTTGGCGAACCGCTTGGCGCGCCCCTTGATCGATACGAGGCCGGCCGCGTCGATTTCGACGATGTCACCGGTATCATGCCAGCCGTCGCGGGTCGGCACCAGAACGCCGGGTTTGTCGGCCAGATAATAACCGGCCATCACGTTGGGGCCACGCACCGACAGTCGGCCACCGTCGGCGATGCCCGGGACCGGTTCGAGCCGCAACTCTATGGCAGGTAACGGCCCGCCGACCGAGCCCGGGACCTGCGTGTCCGGTAACGTGCACGAGATGACCGGCGAACACTCCGTCGCGCCATAGCCTTCGAGGATCGTTGTGCCGTATTTGCGCCAGACGGCCTTGGTCGTTTCCTTCACCTTTTCCGCCCCGGCGACGACGTAACGCACACTTTTGAGATCGCCCGGATCGGCGGCGCGCGCCCAACCTTGCAGGAAGGTGTCGGTGCCGAACAGGATCGTGGCTTGCGTCGCACCGACCAGCTTGGGAATTTCCTTGTAGTGCAACGGGCTCGGATACAGCACGCACTTGATGCCGTTGAGTAGCGGCATCAGTGTGCCGGCCGTCAGTCCATAGGAGTGAAAAATCGGCAACGGGTTCATGACCACGTCGGCCGGCGTGAAATGCGGGTCGGCGTGAGCGATGATCTGCATGGCATTCGAAATCAGATTGGCGTTCGTCAGCACGACACCCTTCGGCGTCCCTTCCGTTCCCGACGTGAACAGCACCACGCCCGGCTGATCGGGTCCAAGCGCGTGACGAGCGTGCACGCGTCCGGCGAACTGAGCCCGCAGCGCACCCGAGATCTTGGCCGTAAGGCCGATGTTTTTGCGCACGTCCTCGAGATAGACGATGTCGAGCAGCTTACCGGGCGCAACTTCGATTTTAGCGAGTTCGTCGATCACGGGC
>JANOAW010000680.1:0-1948 GCA_031411355.1 Hyphomicrobiaceae bacterium
CGCCCGAAATAACTGGCGCCCGAAATAGCTGGCACCCGAAATAGCTGGCACCCAAAACAGCTGCTGCGTCAAACAAACGGATGTCGATCAGGCTTGGTGCCGTGACGGGGTTTTACACCCCGCCGCGGCCTTGTCACGTAAATGCGAGGTGGATCGTGGCGGCTTCCGCGTCTGCCGTGCCGCTTCCCCCGCCGAGACGTCTTGACCCGTCCCCATGTCCCTCATCGCTCCGCGGATCCGCCACCTCGCCGCGGCACGCAATGTTTTCGTTTCACAGCACGCGGCTGGCCGCATCCGGAAGCGCGGCATCCTGCTTGCCGATATCGTCGACGGAACGGCGGCGGGAAACGTCATCGAGGACTATCCGAGCTTTCACAAAGGCCCGGCGCTGCTGATGTTGCAGCACGATGGCAGCGGCGCGCCGCCTCATGTCGTATGGGGCATCGAGGCGGGAACGAACGAGCCAGCCGTTGTCGTGACCGCCTATCGGCCGGACCCGCTGCAATTGAGCAGCGACTTCAGGACACGACGCCCATGAGGACCGAGACGCCGAGTATCGAAATCGTCCGCGAAGGCGCTTACATGGCGGAGGTCGACGTCACGGTCATCGAGACCGATGGTGGCTGGTCGCCTTACCTCTCAATCGCAGACGCGGAGAAACTCGAGGCCGTATCACACGCCCTGAAACGGGGTGACGTTGCCGCTGCGAAAAGGCTCGGCGCCCGCGTATTCGAAGTGCGCGAAGTGGCGGCATGAGCACGTCTCGCACCACGGCGGAAGTCGTGGAGCGAGAAGCGTTGGCGTTGTGATCAGGCTGCCCTTTTTGGCATCCAACGCTTGTTGACGAGCGTCTCGGCAATCTGGATCGCGTTCAAGGCCGCACCTTTGCGCAGGTTGTCGGATACGACCCAGATCGCCAGGCCGTTTTCGACAGTCGAATCTTCGCGGATGCGGGAGATGTAGGTCGCGTCCTCGCCTGCGCATTCCTGGGGCGTGATATAGCCGCCGTTTTCGCGCCGATCGACCACCATGCAGCCCGGCGCTTTACGTAGGATTTCCATCGCTTCCTGCGCCGAAATCGGGTTCTCGAACTCGATGTTGATCGCCTCGGAGTGACCGACGAAAACCGGCACGCGCACACACGTCGCCGTGACCTTGATCTTGGGATCGAGGATTTTCATCGTCTCGGCCTTCATCTTCCATTCCTCTTTCGTGTAGCCGTCGTCCATGAAGACGTCGATGTGAGGGATGCAATTGAAGGCGATTTCCTTGGTGAACTTCTTTGATTGAACTTCCTGGCCGGGCACATATTTGCCCTTGGTCTGGTGCCAGAGTTCATCCATGCCATCCTTGCCGGCACCCGACACGGATTGATAGGTGGCAACCACCACGCGCCTGATCTTGGCGTGATCGTGCAGCGGCTTCAACGCCACCACCATCTGCGCCGTCGAACAATTCGGATTGGCGATGATGTTCTTGCGTTCCTTGCGCTTCATGTAGGCTTCGAGAATGTGGCCGTTCACCTCGGGCACCACGAGGGGGCATTCGGGATCATAACGCCACGCTGACGAATTATCGATCACCAACGCGCCGGTACGCCCGATCTTCGGCGACCATTCCTTCGACACCGTACCGCCGGCGGACATGATCACGAAGTCGATATTGGAAAAATCGAACTGCTCGAGGTCTTTGCATCTGAGCGTTTTGTCGCCGAACGAAACCTCTGTTCCGACCGATTTTCGTGATGCGATGGCATGCACTTCGGAAACGGGAAAGCCCCGCTCGTCGATGATTTTCAACATCTCGCGGCCCACGTTTCCAGTGGCACCGACGACAGCGACGGAATAGCTCATGGCTCCTCGGCCTTTCAGGCTCGCCCAATCGAGGCGGCAAGAGCACGTGACGCCGCCAGCGGATATCGCCGGATCTTGGTGGCCCGGCTCTCGAT
>JANOAW010000681.1:0-5657 GCA_031411355.1 Hyphomicrobiaceae bacterium
AAGGGCGTTGGCAGCCCGCAAAATCGACTGGCTCTGATTTTCGAACCGGTTGGTGACAGAGCCGATCTGCGTAAGCAGATTTTCCGACACCGTCTTGAGCATGTCGGCTTGCCCGGCCAAGCCTTCGATCGCCTTGACGGACTGGCGGGTGATGTTCTCGCTCGTGCGCCGAACCGAGGCGATGCCCTGGACCAACTGCTCGTCGAGATGTTGCGATTGCCGGCCCAAGGTGTCGGACAGGTTCTTGGCGTGGGCGTCCATGGCGACGGCGAGCAAGCGTGCTTTTTCGCCGACCGTGTTGTCGATGGACTGGGTGGAATTGCGGATCGAATCGTCGAAGGTTTTCAACCGTGTCGCAAACGCCGTATCGATGGCACGTGTGCGCTCGAGCAGGCGTTGATCGAAAGCCTCCGTCTGGCCGACCAGGCTGGTGCTGATGGCGTCCGCGCGGGCGGCGAGGGTGTGGTCGATCGCGGTCGTGAAGGTCTCGAACACGGTCTGGAACTCGCCGGTACGGGCGCCGAGAGTTGTATGCAGGGCAGACGTATATTCGTCGAGCACGGTCTGCAGATGCGAGGTGCGGTCGACGAGCAAGGTTTGGAATTGATCGGATGAGGTGCCAAGGAGCGATTGGAACTGATCGGTCGAGTGGCCGAGTATCGACTGCATCTGCGTCGCCTGATCGGTCAGCACGGTGCGCAAGGCGGTGGTGCGTTCACCGAGCGAGTTTTCGAGCTGGCCGGTGGCTCGCGTCAACGATGTGTCGAGGGCGATCAAATTCTGCCCGGCATCGCCGACAAGACGCGCGATTTTGGCTTGCTGCCCCTGCAGGTTTTCGAGCAGTTGCGGAACTTCGGCACTGATGGCGCGCAACGTCCGCTGCACGGTTTCGCCAGTGCCGCTCAATTCATTGCGCTGGTTGGCAAATTCGGTCAACAGGCCGCGAATGCGGGTCTCGTTGGACGCGAAGGCCTGCTCCAATGCCGACACCTCACTGTGCACCATTGCCTCGAGTTCGCCGGCACGTCCGATAGCCTGCGAAATCGCGTCGTTCATATAGTTGACCTGCTTGCGCACGGTCTGGCCGAGCGAGGCGACGGCCTGCTCCGCTTGTCGATCCGGCTCGGCCAAACGAATGGCCACTTCCGTCATCGCCGAGGAGCGCAAGCGCAAGTCTTGGGCCTGATACACCAGCCAGGCGATGACCCAGAACACCGCGATCGGCAACGCCACCGTTGCGACCGACATGAAGATGACCGGCTTGGCGAACAGTTCAGCGATGCCGGAGACCTTCGACAACTCAGGCACGATCATAAGTGCCGACAGAAGCGCGCCGACCACCAGCCACAGGCCGGAGATGGCGGCCGAGATCGTATAGATCCGACGCGAAGGCTTTTGGTTCAGCGCATAGATCAGACCGCCGATGGTCGGGGCGTCGTCATTGGCGGCAACTGTCGAGCCGCGTGACGGACCGGCGGGTCGGCGTTTGACTTTTTCGGCCGGCGGCTCTTCGGAGGACGCGTCCGACGGCTTCGGTCGGTCGAGCGCAGCAGCCGGCCCAGGTCGCGAGGATAAAGACGCCGCGGGCCTGGCATCGGCGGGTGTGTCTAATCCGAGCGGCGAAGACTTTGGCACAGACGGCGGCGGAGACGGGGGCGCCGATGCCGGCCACAACGAAGCCGCTTGACCAGACTGTGTCGACGCTGACGCCAGTGTCGGGGGGGCAACAGCTGACGCGAAGGACGGCTCGGATGCAGCGGACGCCTTGAGAGGCAATGGAGCCGCGGTCGGCTGAGCCGGTGGCAACGGCGGCAATGACTGACGTGGGCCGGCGCCCGGCAGAGGCGGCGCATTTTTTACAGCACCGTCCTTCGGTACACGACGCGACTCCAGGTCCGGCGCGACGTCTGCGACGGCGTCCATCAGCGATCGCGCGCCGCGTGTCGTGTCTTGCGCCATACCCCACCCACACCGTCGACCGTGCTTCAATGAACAGTGCTTCAATGACCCTTGCTTCAATGAACCTTGCTTCATTGAACCGTACTTCAACGACACGTGTCGATGAATTACGACCGGACGAACCCACCATGAACGTGTCACGGGATGTAGACGACATCGTGACGACGCCACCGATCCCGTTGTGCGTCAGTTTACCCGCGGCACCGGGTAATGGGCATGAATGCGTAAAGTATTGTGCCGGTTGTCCACATGTTTTTGCGCAGGCGCAGGAAACTTACAACAGCCGCTTTACAACAACCGCCGGTCGCTTGAGACGAACGCGACCTGTTCGGTCGTCTCGATCGTCCCCGGCCTCAGCCGACGGAGGCGCGAGATCGCCGCCTCCGGCGTCAACCCACATTCGACCAACAATTTTGCCGCGATCATGCCGGTGCGGCCAAGACCTGCGGCACAATGCAGGAGCAGACGCCCGCGCGTGCCGACGATGCGCCGCACGTCGCACCTGATCTCATCCCAAGCCTCCCATGTGGCATCTGACGGCGTGCCAAAATCGGGAATAGGCACATGTTGCCACCGAAAATTGAAAGCCTGTATGTCGACCGATAATGAGGGTACACCGAGTTTGGCGAACTCGTGCTCCTCGACCAGTGAAATGACCAGATCGGCCCGAAACTGACCCACACACGCCAAGTCGCCTTGGAGGCAGCGACGTCCGTACGCGCCACCGCTGCGTCCCGGACAGTGCGTCAGTCCGAGCACGGCACCACCGGGAACGTCGACCGACGTAATGATCAAAGGTTGGTCGGTCGTGGACATCGGTTGCCTTTTTCAGCGAAGATCGCGCCATGCCCCATGCGATCGTCGACATCGTCCGCCTGACCGACCTGCCGACCGATGGACGGGCACGCATCGATGCCATCTTCTACGAGACTGCGCCACTGGCCCCGACCGAGCCCGCCGCGCGGGCGGCATTCCACGACCTCTGGCTCGGACAATATCTACGCCACGAGCCCCAACTCGTGCATGTCGCTATCTCGGCTGGCCAGCTCGTCGGCTACCTCGTCGCCTGTCACACAGATCCAGCGACGTCTCCACGATTTGCGTCGCAGCTGTATTTCCAACCGTTTGCCGCGGCGTGCGCGCGTTTCCCAGCGCACCTGCATATCAATTTGACCGCGGCAGCGCGTGGTTTCGGTGTCGGCGCCCGGCTGATCGAGGCCTGCGTCGCCGATGTTGCCGCCGCTAGGCGTCCGGGCGTCCATGTCGTGACGTCGGCTGCGGCGCGCAACGTGACGTTCTATCGCCGTAACGGATTCATCGATGTCGCGGGAGTCGATCGCGATGGTAGCCGGCTGGTGTTTCTCGGACGCCCCGTCTCTCCGACCTGTCGGAGCAAGACTACATGAACTGGACCGTCCGATCTGAACACGGCGGTCGAAGGTCTGGCCAGCGCGAACTCGGCCTGTTTTATTTCACGAACCAGTGATAAGGAGCGGCGTCGCGCCCCTTTTGTGTCTCCGGTCCCACCGGCGACGATGGGCGTGTATGGGCCAACTTTGATGCAAGCGATCTTTGCCGCCGCGGCCGTCCACCTGTTCACCGGCCTCGGTATCGTGTGCGCGTTGATGTGCGCGCGCGCTACGATCTCAGCCAATTTCGAAGCGGCGTTCTTCTGGCTCGGGGTGGCATTCTTCATCGACGGCGTTGATGGCATGTTCGCGCGCAAGGCCCGCGTGAAAGAAGTGTTGCCGTCCTTTTCGGGCGAGACGCTCGACCTCGTCATCGACTACGTCACATATGTGTTCCTGCCGGCGCTGATGTTGCTGCAGGCCGGCTATCTGAACGGGTGGTTCGGCATTTTGCTGGCGAGCCTGATCTGCCTGTCGTCGCTGTATCATTTCTCCGACGAGGGCTCGAAGGCCGACGACAACTGCTTTGTCGGCTTTCCCGCCATCTGGAACATCGTCGCCTTCTACATCTTCGCCTTTGCGACACAGCCGGCTGTGACAGCGACAATTATCCTCGTGTGCGTGGCGCTGACATTCATACCATTGAAATGGGTGCACCCCATGCGGGTGGTGGCGCTTCGCCCGCTCAACCTGCTGGTCTGCGTCGCCTGGGCCGCCGCAGCCGTCGTGACCGTCTACGACAAGTTTCCAGCGAGCGACGTAAACAAACTCGTGATCGGCCTCGTGGCTGTCTACGGCATCGGTTTAACTGTCTGGTTCGGTCAGGACAAGAACCGCCGCAAGGTCTTGTAAGCCGTCAGGCAACCGTCACGACAGCAGGGCGACTACGGCATATCGGCCGGCTTTGCCGATGGTGACGAGGACGAGAAACCGGGCCAAAGGCACGCGCAGGACGCCAGCCACGAGTGTCAGGGGGTCACCGACGACAGGCACCCATGACAGCAGCAAGACCCAGGTTCCAAAAGTCCGGAAGCGCTCTGTTGCCCGCGCGATGTCGTCGGGCTTGAACGGGAACCAGGATCGATCCTGATACCTCAACAAAACCCGCCCCATCCACCAATTGAGCGTCGATCCGCCGACGTTACCGACCGTCGCCGCCACCAGTAATCCGGCAATCGATCCGTAACCCGCCTTTATTTGCCCAGCCAACACCACTTCCGATGCGAAGGGCAGCAACGTCGCCGACAGAAACGCCGAGCCGAACATGGTCGCGTACGGCCAGATCAGTTCGAAAATGCTGGCGATACTCACGCAGCCACCCTGTGCGCCATCTGCTGCGCGACCAGCGCAACGGCGTCACGCAGCACGTCGGAGCCAGCGTTGGGACGGGTCGCGTTTTCCGAGAGATGGCGACGAAACGCGCGGGCGCCCGGTGCGCCGTGATAGAGCCCGAGCACGTGTCGAACGACATTGTTGAGACGGCCGCCGCGCGCGATGTGGGCGTCGACATAGGGTATCAGCTGCGCCATGATTTCGGCCCGCGTCGACACCGGCCGATCCGAGCCAAACAGTCGCTGATCGACTTCGGCAAGCAGATACGGTGTCTGATAAGCGGCCCGCCCGAGCATCACGCCGTCGACATGGCGCAAGTGTCGCTCACTATCGTCAAGAGTTCCGATTCCGCCGTTGATGACGATGGTCAGGTCCGGGCGCGCCGCCTTCAACCGATAGACGCGCTCGTAATCCAAAGGCGGAATTTCGCGATTCTCTTTGGGCGACAAACCTTTCAGCCATGCCTTGCGCGCATGCACGACGATGGTCGTCGCGCCTCCACCAGCGACGTGGTCGACGAACGTCTGCAGGTCGCGCTCACTGTCCTGGTCGTCGATGCCGATTCGACACTTGACCGTGATCGGTACCGAGACTGCAGCGCGCATGCCTGCCAGGCAGCGCGCAACCAGAGCCGGCTCCGCCATCAGGCAGGCGCCGAACCGACCCTCCTGGACCCGATCCGAGGGGCAACCGACATTGAGATTGATCTCGTCGTAGCCATATGCGGCGCCGATCACCGCCGCCGCTGCAAGCTTGGCCGGATCCGACCCCCCGAGTTGCAGCGCCACAGGATGTTCTGCATCGGAGAAACCGAGCAAGCGTTCGCGCTTGCCGTGAATCACAGCGTCGGCAGTGACCATTTCAGTATACAGCAGCGCCCGCTGCGTCATGAGCCGATGAAAGAACCGGCAATGCCGATCCGTCCAGTCCATCATCGGTGCACAGCAGAATTTATGT
>JANOAW010000682.1:0-1709 GCA_031411355.1 Hyphomicrobiaceae bacterium
GAGGCGTTGCAGGAGTTTGTCGTCGCCGATGATGCGGGCTGCGAGTTTGGCGCACAGTTCGGCCAGTTCTTCGGTCGGCGCTTCGATGTGATTTTCGACCTGGGCCAGGGAAAAGCCGTAGTACGCGCTTTCGTCCCAGTAGGGTCGGCCATCGATGGATGCGAATTCGAATCCTGTTTCTTTGGCCCGGGCGTCGAGGTTGGGACGCGGTTCGATCGAAAATCGGCGCATCGGCTCATCCTCCTGCGCTGTGGCCGCTGCCACCAAAGCCGCCGCGGGCGGCTGAGCTCGCGGTCGCGCTCGACGAGGTGCCGGCCGACGAGAAGGACGTGCGCGAACTCGAGGACGACGAACTCGAGCGGCGCTGGCGGCAGGCGTCGTATTGCTGCTTCAGCTGCAGATATTGCGGGTGTGCCGGGTCAGGCGGCGTGCAGGTGGTCACGTTGGTGACGGAATACAGCGCCAGCAGACCCGTGCCCATGACCACGAGCCCGATGACGCTCGCGCGCTTGACGGTCTTGTCGGTCACCTCGGCGATGGCACGCCCCCACCTTGATTGCGCATGCCGCACGGCAGCGTAAAATGCTACCATAGCTCCATCGAATGCGACATGTCCCGTCGATATGTCCCATGGCACTGGTTAAAGATTGGCGACGTTGGACATGCGGCTACCGACCGAGATGTGGGTGAAAGCCTATCTGCGACGCTTGTCGGGTGCGGGTGTGTTTGCGGCGATCGTCAAGCGGGGGGACGCGGATCATGGCACCGTGTGGATCAAAGTCGCGCGCCCCGACCGGACGGCCACGCTGTATGGTCCGGCGCCAGAATCGCTCGAAGAACGCAGGCTCGAGGATGGCCGCGATCGCCGGTTTCTGCGCATGCATAAATCGGAGATGATCGCCGATGACGAGGCGGATCGACAGCTGCGACAGACCAGAGATTTCGACAGTGATCTGTGGATCGTCGAGATCGAGGATCGCGACGGTCGGCATCTGCTCGACGACTGGCTCGTTGCCGACGCATAAGCCGCCACATCGCCTCATTGCCGCATGTGCTGCACCGCGGTAGAGACGAGGGCGTACAGTGACACGGCGGCATGACCCGCGGCTGAATTCGAATTTGGACGGAAGACCGATGGCATCCTCGAACGGCAAGGCGAACGGCTCGGTGAACAACGCGGCGGGCGCTCCGAAGACCAACGGAAAGGCCTACGCTTTCACCGACCATACTTACGACGTCGTGGTCGTCGGCGCCGGCGGTGCTGGGCTGCGCGCGACGTTGGGATGTGCTGAAGCCGGGCTCAAAACGGCCTGCATCACCAAGGTCTTCCCAACACGGTCCCATACAGTCGCCGCCCAAGGTGGGGTCGCTGCTGCCCTTGGCAACATGGGCGAGGACAATTGGCAATGGCACATGTACGACACCGTCAAAGGTGCCGACTGGCTCGGTGATCAGGACGCCATCGAATATCTGTGCCGTAACGCGCCACAGGCCGTCTACGAGATGGAACATTACGGTGTACCGTTTTCGCGCACCGAAGAGGGCAAGATTTACCAGCGCCCGTTCGGCGGCATGACCACCCAGTTCGGTGAGGGCCCACCGGCGCAACGCACATGTGCCGCCGCCGACCGTACCGGGCATGCGATGTTGCACACGCTGTATGGGCAGAGCTTGCGTCATTCGGCTGAGTTCTTCGTCGAATACTTCGC
>JANOAW010000683.1:0-3889 GCA_031411355.1 Hyphomicrobiaceae bacterium
TGCAGGACTGCCACGGCGCGCCGGGCATCGTCTGCCGCCTGGCCGGCGCGCCGCGCAGCGCGGCCTGGGACGCACTGCTGCAAGATGTTGGACTTGGCCATCATGCACGTCATCGAGCTGTGTCACCTATGACCTCCACGCCGTATGCGTAGAGCAATGAGTAACGCCGGCGCCTCGCCAAGGTTCCCTCTCATCTCGTTGACAAGGCTCGACTAACACAGTTGGACGCATCGCCTCACGGCCGGTGACGCCGATGCCGGTTTGCAGTTCCACTATTTCTGGCTCACACTATTAGACGCAAAGACCCATGTGTTGCCGGGTATGATTGCGCATATCGATAAAGTCGCACACCGCGACCGTGGAGCTGCCAATGTCGAAGTCGACCGCTGAATTCGATATCGTTGTCTTCGGGGCGAGTGGTTTCACCGGCCGGCTGGTGGCTGAATATCTGGCCGAGCAATACCCGAGCGGTTTGAAATGGGCCATGGCCGGCCGCAATCTCGACAAGCTCGCAGCCGTCCGGGACGAGATCAAGGCGCCGCCAACAACCACGCTGATCGCAGCCGACAGCGCCGATGCCGGCTCGCTCGCGGCCCTGGCCAAGCGAACCAAAGTGGTTCTGACAACGGTCGGCCCCTATCAGCTGTATGGTGAGCCGTTGGTGGCCGCGTGCGCCGAGACGGGCACGGATTATGTCGACTTGTGCGGCGAACCCGCGTGGATGCGCCATATGATCGACCGCTATGATGGCGCGGCAAAGGCGAGTGGCGCGCGTATCGTTTTCTCATGCGGCTTCGATTCGATCCCGTTTGATCTCGGCGTGCAGTTCCTGCAAAAGCACGTCACAGCCGAGACGGGCGCCGCCGCCCCGCGTGTCAAAGGCCGCGTGCGCAAGATGAAGGGCACGTTTTCGGGCGGAACGGCCGCCAGCTTGAAGGCGACCATGGCGGCGGCCGCAAAAGATCCGTCGGTTCTGGACCTGTTGAAGAATCCGTTTTCACTCGCGCCCGGCTTCGATGGGCCGAAACAACCGCACGGCATGAAGCCCGAATTCGATGACAGCCTCGGTGTGTGGGTCGCGCCGTTCGTCATGGCGGCCATCAATACGCGCGTCGTGCACCGCACCAACGCCCTGCTTGGCCATGCCTACGGTCGTGATTTCATTTACGACGAAATGGTCGTCACGGGTCCGGGCGAACAGGGCAAGGCGATTGCCGAAAAAATCGCTGGCGATAAATCCATGATGAAGAGCGACGGACCAAAACCCGGCGAAGGTCCGAGCAAAGCCGAACGCGAGGCGGGCCATTTTGACGTGCTGTTCGTGGCGCTCTCAGCCGACGGCCGCTTGTTCAAAGCGGGTGTCACCGGCGACAAAGATCCGGGCTACGGCTGCACATCGAAGATGATCGCCGAAAGTGCGCTTTGCCTCGTCCGCGACGTGACGACGGCTGGCGCCGGCGTGACCACACCGGCCGTCGTCATGGGCGCGCCCCTGTTGAAACGCCTGGTCACCAGCGCCGGCATGACGTTCAAAATCGAATAGCTGCGGCGTCGACAAGATTACTGCGGTACGCCGCGTGCGAACGTGCGGCCTTGTGCACGGCTCGGGCGGCTGTCGGTGCGGCCCATGTCGCGACGAGTGGTTTCGACCCGACGCATGAAGCGCGCCGCCGCAGGCGCGGCGTTGGAGACAGTTGCGGCGACCAGTGCACGTGGCGGGCGGCTCGTGACGATCATGTTGGCCCGGCGGAATACCTGGCGCGGATCGGCGAGGCGGATCAAACTCTGAATTTCACGATCGCCGAGCATCATGCCCCAGACCAGCGCCATCAACAGGTGAAAATGGCGCCAATGATCGAGATCGATGATCAGGCCTTCTCCGGCATGGGCGATGAAGCAGGCGATCGCGACGATGAACATCGGCTGTGTCGAGGTGCGCTTGAAGGCGTGACGGATGCCATAGACGATCGTCACCACGATCATGATCGCAAAGATGAGACCGCCGAGCCAGCCGGCATTCAGGAACGTGAACAGATAGACGTTGTGTGGTTCTTCGACGTGATGTTGCGGGGCGAAGTTCTGTGCGCCGACGCCGAAGGGGTTGTCGACGATCAGGCGCATGGCCTTCTGTTGACCGCCGAAGCGGCCTTCGGGTCCTTGGTCGTAACTCTGATCCATGGTCGCGCGGCTGGCGAACTGATCGGCGACGCCTGGGATCTGCAAGGCCACGACGAGCAGCATGAATGCGCCGCACACCGCACCGAAGCCGGCTGCCAGAATTTTCAGCCGTTGCAGATTGGTCGGCGCCGTCAGGAACGCGAGATAACCGAAGATGGAGACCGACACGGCGAGGTTGATCCAGGCGCCGCGCGAGAACGTGAACAGGACGGCAAGACCGATAATGGTCGCCCAGAAGGCGGCCCACACGAAGCGGAACCCGCCGCGCGTCAGCATGCGCTGGAGCAGGTAGACCAACGGCGGCACCAGAAACGCTCCAAGCACGTTCGGGTCCTTGAAGGTGCCGGATGCGCGATCGAAGCGGGTGAACAATTCGAATGCGCCGGGAAACAGGCGGAAATAGCCAGCGAGCGCTGCGACGGCTGCGACCGAGGCAGCGAACACGTAGGCGTGAAAGATCAAGTGCACGTGTTTTTGCGGCCGGCGCATCACGAATGCGGACACGACGAACGAGGTCAGGGTCAGGAACACGGTGACGAACGCGTGTGTCATCGCGACTTTGGGGTCGGTCGCGTTGAGCGTGCCGACGAGCGCTGAGGCTGCTGCGACGAGCCAGATGGTCAGATACAGCATCAAGGGCGGCGTGATGCGGACGAGGCCGAGGATCGGCAGCATCAACAACAGACCGAACATCATGGCGTCGATCGGCGCAGGTTCGACAAACACGATGCCGCTGACGGCGAACGCACTCCACACGATCGCGAGTGCGATGGCGTGCACGGCGCTCATGGGGCGGCGGCGTGGCGTCGTCGATTGCGCAGACGTCGAAGAATTGGCCGGCATGGTCGCTCGTTGTCGCGTCTTGTTTCGAGACAGACGGGCGGACCCGTCAGTAGGCATTGTCTCTGTTTGCAAGGAGCGAGCCGGGCGTGCGGGCGAGGATCTGGATATCGAGCCAGAGCGACCAGTTCTCGATGTAGTGCAGGTCGTATTCGACGCGCTTCTGGATCTTCTGCTGGGTGTCCGTCTCGCCGCGCCAGCCGTTGATCTGTGCCCAGCCGGTGATGCCGGGTTTGACCTTGTGGCGCGCGAAGTACCCATCGACCACGTCCGGATACAGCCGGCCGGCCGCCGCCGCCTGCACCGCGTGCGGCCGCGGGCCGACGAGCGAGAGTTGGCCCGTCAACACGTTGAAGAGCTGCGGCAACTCGTCGAGGCTGGTCTTGCGGATGAAGCGCCCGACGCGGGTGACGCGGTTGTCGTTCTTGGTCACGACCTTGGAAGCGGTGGGATCGGCCAGATGGTGATACATCGAGCGGAACTTGAAGACGTCGATGCGCTCATTGTTGAAGCCGAACCGCTTCTGGCGGAAGATTACCGGCCCCGGGCTGTCCAGCTTGACGGCGAGCGCCACCAGTCCCATCACCGGCAGCGCCAGCAGCAGGATCAGGAAGCCGACGACGTGGTCGAACAGCCACTTCATCCCCAGGTCCCAGTCGGTGATCGGCGCTTCGACCACGTCGAGCGTCGGTACTTCGCCGAGATAGGAATAGGAGCGGGGACGGAAGCGCAGCTTGTTGGTGTGCGCGGACAGGCGGATGTCGACCGGAAGCACCCACAGCTTCTTCAGCATTTCGAGAATGCGCGTTTCCGCCGAGATCGGCAGCGCGAACAGTACGAGGTCGACGCGGGTGCGGCGGGCGAATTCGAT
>JANOAW010000684.1:0-6151 GCA_031411355.1 Hyphomicrobiaceae bacterium
CCTGTTCGACGCCGTCAGGCAAGAACGTCCTGCCGCGCATCGCAGCCGAACTCGACGAGAACATGCACGTCGCCGCCGAGTTGCTTGGCGGCGGTCATGGCCTTGGTGGTGGCGGCGTTCAAATTGACGTTGTCATGTTCGGCGATCAGAAGAACACTCATTGCAGCACCCCGACGTCTTTCAGCTTGGTCACGAGTTCACCGACGGTCTTGACCTTCACGCCGGCCTGGCGACCGGACGGTTCGACCGTCTTGAGCACTTTCAAGCGCGCAGCCACGTCGACGCCGAGATCGGCAGGTTTTTTGATGTCCAGCGGCTTCTTTTTGGCTTTCATGATATTCGGCAACGACGGATAGCGCGGCTCGTTCAAACGCAGATCCGTGGTGACGATGCACGGCATCTTCAGTTTCAAGACTTCCATGCCACCGTCGACTTCGCGCGTGACCGTGGCTGCACCACCTTCGAGGACGATCTTCGAGGCGTAGGTCGCCTGAGGCCACTTCAATAAAGCGGCAAGCATCTGGCCGGTCTGATTGCAGTCGTCGTCGATGGCCTGCTTGCCAAGAATGACCAGATCGGGATTTTCGGCCAAGACGAGCGCTTTCAAAACCTTGGCGACCGCCAGCGGCTCAATGAGCTCATTGTCGGCGACTTCGACGAGAATGCCACGATCAGCGCCCATCGAAAGTGCCGTGCGGATGGTCTCGGCGGCTTTCGCCGGCCCGATAGAGACGGCGACAATTTCGGTCGCGACGCCCTTTTCCTTCAAGCGAACCGCCTCTTCGATGGCGATTTCGTCGAACGGATTCATGCTCATCTTGACGTTGGCGAGTTCGACGCCTGAACCGTCCGACTTGACGCGGATCTTGACGTTGTAATCGACCACTCGCTTGACCGGCACGAGCACTTTCATCGATCAGGCTCCTGTTCAGCCGCGAACGTCTGCGCGGACGACAACGGTTCGGGACACTTGGTGTCTCGTGTCTAGAGTCCGAGCATTGTGCACTGCAACTGTCCAAAAAGTAACAGCGCTTGGGATTAACCGTGGCTTTTTGTCTCGCATAAGCGCGGGTGAAAGGCAAAGCCGCACCTCGCTCGCGTTTGCGAAATCCAAATTATTGCCGTCACGGCGTCCCTGCGCGTGCATCCCGCCGCGCAGCGATCAGCCGCCAGAGCGCGGGACCGACAACTGCCAGCAGCGACAGCACGAGCATGAACAGCGACAGCGGCTTGGTGAAGAATACCGCGACGTCGCCATTGCTGATCGTCATTGCTTGGCGAAACGACTGCTCAGCCATCGGGCCGAGGATCATGCCGATGATGACCGGCGCCGTCGGGAAGTCGAAGCGGCGCATGAAGAAGCCCATGACGCCGAGCGTATAGAGGAAGAGCAAATCCACCACTGAGCGACTGATACCATAGGTTCCGATGGTCGCGAACACGAGAATGCCGCCGTAAAGCCAAGGCTCGGGAATGCGCAACATCTTCACCCACAAGGTCGCGAGGGGCAAATTCAGCACGAGCAACATAACGTTGCCGACGTACAAGCTGGCGATCAGGCCCCAGATCAGCGCGCCCTGGGTTTCAAACAAGGTCGGACCAGGGTTGATGCCGTAACTCTGAAAAGCCGACAGCATGATCGCCGCCGTCGCCGAGGTTGGCAGGCCGAGAGCCAGCATCGGCACGAGCACGCCGGCAGCTGACGCATTGTTGGCTGCCTCCGGCCCCGCCACACCTTCGATGGCGCCGTGGCCGAATTCCTCAGGATGTTTCGATAGCTTTTTCTCGATGAAATATGAGAGGAACGTCGGTACTTCCGCCCCGCCGGCCGGCATGGCCCCGATGGGAAAGCCGATCAGTGCACCACGGATCCAAGCTTTCCAGGAGCGGGACCAGTCTTCTCGGGTGAGCCAGATCGAGTCGGTCACGGCGAGCACCTCGTCCGTTTTGGTGCGCTTGAAGGCCGCGAGATGCAGCGTTTCGCCGACCGCGAACAGCCCGACAGCCACGACGATGACGTTGATACCGTCGTAGAGTTCGGTGATGCCGAACGTAAATCGGCCCTGCCCCGTCTGCTGGTCGATGCCGATGAGACCGAGAAAGATGCCGATGGCCAGGCTGGTCAAGCCGCGGATGGCCGAATTGCCGAGGACCGCCGATACGGCGACGAAGGCCAACACCGCCAAAGAAAAATACTCCGCGGGGCCGAATTTGAGTGCGAATTCGACCACCGGCACGGCAACGAACGTCAGTCCAATTGTGCCGATGGTGCCGGCGACGAAAGAGCCGATCGCGGCCGTCGACAATGCGGCTCCGGCGCGACCTTTGCGCGCCATCTTGTTGCCTTCCAGCGCCGTGACGATGGTCGCGCTCTCTCCAGGCGTGTTCAAGAGGATCGAGGTGGTGGAGCCGCCATACATGGCGCCGTAATAAATGCCGGCAAATAGGATGAATGCCGCCGTCGCGTCGACCTTGTAGGTGATCGGCAACAGCAGCGCGATCGTCAAAGCCGGCCCGAGACCAGGCAGGACGCCGATTGCGGTACCGAGCACGACCCCGACAAAACACCACATCAAATTCCAAGGCGTCAGCGCGACGGAGAACCCCTGCGCGAGGGCCGCGAGGGTATCCATCAAATCAACCTTTCGATCAGACCACTGCCGATCTTGTAGCCGAGAACCCGGTCGAAGCCGACATAGGCGATCAATGCCAACGCGAAGCCGATCGCGGTGTCACGCAGCGGCGACGAGGATTTGAAGGCACGCGCCGTAAAGACAAACAGCAGCGTTGAAGCGAGGATGAATCCCAAAACCTCGATCAGGCCAGCATTGAAGGCCAGGCCCCCGCCCAACCACGCGATCGCCGGCCAATCGAAATCGCCCGGCGCCTCCTCGTGAGGCCATCCACCGAACACGCCTTGAAGGGCGAGGATCAAGCCAAGGAGCGCCAGAGCACCGGTCAAGATCCATGGGATAATATTCGGACCGACTTTGGCGTAAATGGCATTCAATGGGATGAGGGACGTTTGCCAACCGATCACGGCTGCAAAAGCAACGATGACGAGGCCGAGAAGCGTGTCGTCCCACGCCGGTTTAGGCGACATGATTCCCCCCAATCCCATACAGTCGCTCACTGCGTCGCGAGGCCGAGATCCACCAGAATGGTCGTGATGCGAACGATTTCAGCTTCGAGATATTTGCCGAAGTCGTCGCCAGTCAGCAAAATCGGCGTCCAGTCCTTCTTGACCAGTTCGCTCTTCCAGGTCGGGCCTTCGGCCATCTTGCTCACGAGATCGACCAGCGCCTTTTTCTGCTCGGCCGATATTCCGGGAGCGCCGAATACGCCACGCCAATTGAACAAGACGACATCTACACCTTGTTCCTTCAACGTCGGGACCGTGTCGGCGCCAGTGAGACGTTTGTCGGACGAAATGGCCAGCGCCCGCAATTTTCCAGCTTTGATCTGTTCGGCGAATTCGCCGTAACCCGAGATACCCGCACTGACCTGATTACCGAGCAGTGCCGCCTGTGCTGGGCCCCCACCGGCGAAAGCAACGTAGGCAACTTTCTTGGGCTCTACCCCGGCTGCGCGCGCAATCATGCCCGCGAGGATGTGGTCGGTGCCACCTGCAGATCCACCCGCCCACGACACTTTGGCTGGATCGGCCTTGAATGCTGTCATCAGATCGGCCATGGTCTTGAACGGCGATTCAGCGGGGACGACAACCACCTGCGCCTCGCCGGTCAAACGTGCAATCGGCGTGAGATCGGTCATCTTGACGGGGCTTTTGTTGGCGATCAACGAGCCCACCATGACCATGCCGCCGACCAGAATTGCATCGGGCTGGCCCTTTTTGGCGCCGAGGAATTTTGGCAGACCGACAGCACCACCGGCACCCGGAGCATGCTCGAATTTGAAATCCTTGACGAGATTATCGGTGCGCATCGACATTTCGATGGTTCGACCCGTTTGGTCCCAACCTCCGCCAGGAGCAGCCGGAACAAATATTTGCAACGCCGACATCGATTGCGCCATGACGCTCGCAGACATAACGCTTGCAGACATGACGCTTACAGACAGGGTCGCGACCATGGTCGCGGCGGCTCCGGTCCCAAGCATTCTACGACGATCGAACATTCAAAGCTCCCTGCTTCATCCAGCTCCTCGCGCGGGTGGATGTTCCCCAACCTCATAACGGCTCAGCCACGCCAGATCTAGTGACTGTCCGCGTGATCGGCTCATCCGCGTCTGACGTCGGCGGCAAACGCGGCCACCGTCTTGTCGAGGCCTGAGACGATCATGTCGATCTCGTCTTCGGTGACGATCAGGGCCGGCGCGATCATGACCCAATCGCCGTCGGCACCCCGATTTGTGCGCCGTGAATAGACCGACAGGCCATGATCGGCTGCATGGGCATTGAAGCGCGCGGGTGCCGGAACGTCGCCCGTCAGCATTGCCTTGGTGACTTTGTCGGCGACCAGTTCTAAGGCGAAGAGTAAGCCCTTGCCTCGAACATCGCCGATCACGTCGGATTTGTCGGCCAAGTCGCGCAATCTGGTTTCGAGGATCGCGCCCATGCGCTGGGCGTTGCCGATCAGATCGCGCTCGATGGTCTCGGTCACGGCGGCGACCCCACACGCGCAGGCGAGCGGATTGGCTTGGTAGGTGTGGCCGTGCATGAAACCACCCGCATCAGCGACGGTTGCCACCATGTGAGCCGGGGCGACGATTGCGCCGAGCGGCATGTAGCCGCCAGACAGACCCTTGGCCATGACGACGATGTCTGGCCGCGCCGTCGGTGTGTGTTCGGCGGCAAGAAATGCGCCCGTCCGCCCGGCGCCGGTGATGACCTCGTCGAAAATCAGCAGCACGCCATGTCGGGTGCAGATGTCGCGCACCGATTCGAGGTATCCGTCCGGGCTGACCAGTGCACCCGTCGCCAGCCCGCCGACGGGCTCGAGGATGAACGCGAGGACGCTGTCGGCACCTTCAGCGACGATCACGCGCTCGAGTTCGGCTGCGCAGTGACGGCTCCAGCTTTCGGCCGAGTGATTGGCCGGCAAGCGATAGGTGACCGGCGTCGGCACCTTGGGCATGAGTTTCATCATGGGGCCGAACAGATCATGCGCACCCTGGTCGCCAGTCAGGGCGAGCGCGCCCAGCGTGTTGCCATGGTAAGCTGGCATGCGGCTCAGAACTTTCCAGCGGCTCGATTGCCCGACGGCGACGGCATGTTGGCGGGCGAACTTGATCGCGCCCTCAACGGCTTCGGAGCCACCAGAACAGAACCAGACGCGTTCGAGGCCGGCGCCGGTATGGCTCGCGATCAAGCCTGCGAGTTCGACATTGGCCGCGCTTTCGAACTGGGAGGGATGGGCGAAAGCGGCCCGATCCAACTGCGCCTTCATGGCGGCGACGACGCGCTTGTTGCCATAGCCGAGGTTGAAAGCCACCGGCCCCGACGACACGTCGATGTAGCGTTTTCCGGCCGTGTCCCAGATGTAGATGCCCTCGCCGCGCGCGATGGTGGGCTTACGGGGAGAGCCGGGCTTGAGCGAAAAGACCTGAGCCGGCCCGCCGATGGGCATCGCGTCAACCGTGTGGGGCAACAAACCGTCGGGCATGGGGCGAACCTCGTCGTGGACGCCAACGAAACTGTCCGTTCGATCGGCGGCTGGCAACGGAAAAGCGACACACCGACATTCCCCTGATGGAACAACGAATGGTAAGATGCTCACCATGACCGATACGCTCAAAGCCAACACCACCGTCCACGTCGGCAACGTGGCATTCGCCATGGACCGGCCCATCGCCGTGTTTGCCGGCCCCTGTCAGATGGAGAGTCGGGCACATGCGCTCGACATGGCGGCGGGGCTGGTGGAAATCACGACCCGGCTCGGCATCGGGCTCGTGTATAAATCGAGCTTCGACAAAGCCAACCGTACGTCGCTGCGTGGTAAGCGCGGGATCGGTCTCGACGGCGCGTTGCCGATATTCGCCGAGATCAAGGCCAAGTACGGCCTCCCCATCGTGACCGACGTACACGAAATCGAGCACTGCGCGCGGGTCGCACCCGTCGTCGACGTGTTGCAGATCCCGGCTTTCCTGTGCCGGCAGACTGACCTGCTGCTGGCGGCGGCGGCGACCGGCA
>JANOAW010000685.1:0-5109 GCA_031411355.1 Hyphomicrobiaceae bacterium
TGCACTGCGTATGAGGTTGGCTCATACCCGACCAGCCTCATACACAGTGCAGGCAATGCAGACGTGCAACCGTAGGGGATGACGATCGCGATGAAAGGACGTCGGCACGCAGCCCGTAGGCTCCGTGGCCTGTCGGCCGCGTTGGCCTTGTTCGCAAGTCTGGCGGCAATGGCTGCTGAACCGCGACTTAAACTCGAAACCTTGTCATTGTATGTGGCCGAACCCGGTAGCACCGCGCAATTGGACGTTCGTGTGGGGCCGACCGACATCGTGCCGAAAAATGCGTATGTGCGCATTCGTGGATTACCGGCCGCAGCCACTGTGTCCGACAGCTTCGTCGTGACGCCCGGTGTCTGGTCGGTGCCGATTGCGGCTTTAGCGACCTTGCACGTGACATTGCCGAAGGGCGTGTCCGGGCGATCCGAGTTGACGATTTCCGTGCTCGATGTGGATGGCCAAGTGCTGGCGGAGGCGCGCAGTGCCCTCGTGGTCGCGCAAGTCAACCTGCGGTCCAGTCTCGCGCCCGAGCCGAAACCGGATACCAAGGCGCCGGTCAAAATCGAGCCGAAACCTGACATACCGAAGGCCGAGTTGCCTAAAGTCGACCTGCCGAAACCCGTTCCGCGACCGTCGCCTGTGGTCGAGGCGCCGCCCGCGCCGCAGCCGGAAGCGCGTGCGAGCATCAAGGTCGAGGCGCCGCCGCCTGCAGTCGCGGCCCCAGTCGCCCCGGTCGCGCCATCGGTCGCTGCGGTGACCCAGACAGCTGAATCGCGCCAGCGCAACGCGCGCATGGTCGAGCAGGGCGATAAAGCGCTTGGCCTCGGCAATATCGCGACGGCGCGTCAGTTCTATCTGCGCGCGGCCGATGCCGGCGATGGTGGCGCGGCCTTGAAACTTGCCGAAACCTACGACCCCGCCGAATTGATCCGTCTCAAAGCACAAGGCATCACCGGCGACGTCGGGGAGGCGAAGCGATGGTATGAACGTGCGCGCGAACTCGGTGTTTCGAGTGCGAGTGAAAAGCTCGCGCGGCTGGCCGGCCGATGATGGCAAGCGCGTGATCGGCAAGCGCGTGACGACGATTGCCTCTTGGACACGCCCGTGCACAACTGTCTCGAACGTGATCGAGGATAGCCATGGCCAAAGCGTCTGCAAAATCAGCACCGTCGAAACACGCCGCGACCATCCGAGTCAGCACGTATGGGGGGCCCGGCGCGAAGCCGGTCATCAACACCGTGCCGTGGCCGACGGTGCCGAAGAAGGGCGCACTGATCAAGATCGCCGCCTGCGGCGTGTGCGGTACCGATCAGCACATCCTGAAGGGGCACTGGCCAAAGCCGCTGCCCTGGCCGTTCACGCTTGGCCATGAACTCGCTGGCGAGATCGTCGAGATCGGTCCGGAGCTGAAAACCGATCACATGGGCAAGCCGATCACGGTCGGCTCCAAGCTGATGCTGCCACCGTTCATGCCGTGCGGGTTCTGCGCCTGGTGCACACGCTATCCCGAGCAACAGAACCGCTGTCCTGAGCCTGTCTATTACGGCCGGTATCTCGGCTTCGACAAGCCGCCGCATCTGTGGGGCGGGTGGGCCGAATACGTGTTCGTCGACTACGACGAATTGCCAGGCACCAAAATCTACAAGCTGCCTGACGACATGAGCTATCTGCTGGGTTCGCTGTCGGAGCCGTTGACCTCGTGCATTCGTGGTTTCAATCGTGCGGCCAAGGCGGGCGGCTTCAAATGGGGCGACACAGTCGTCATCCAGGGCACTGGGCCGATCGGTATCCTCGCCATCGCGGCGGCGCTGGAAATGGGCGCCGGTCGTGTCATCGCGGTTGGAGCGCCTGAAAACCCGCGACTGAAACTCGCGCGTGCATTCGGTGCCGAAGCCACGGTCGACATCGAAACTCATCTATCGTCGGAAAGCCGGATCGCAGCCGTCAGGGACATCGTCGGCGGCTATGGTGCCGACGTGGTGATGGATTGCTCGGGCCACCCAAGCGCTGGGCCCGAAGGCATCGAATTTCTGCGCGACGGAGGTACGTATGTCGAAATGGGCCAATTCACCGATGCCGGGGCCATCATGACCAACTGGCACCGCTTTGTCGCAAAGGATATCTCGATCCTCGGTTCCTGGGCGTTCTCGGCCAATGACCTGGCCCTCGGTGTCGACATGCTCGATCGGGCACGTGACAAATATCCCTGGCGCAAGATGCAGACGCTGTATCCGTTCACGCTGGATGGCATGGAGCGCGCCGTCGCCGACGCCATGGCGATGAAAACGGTCAAGAGCACCATCGTGCCGTTTCCCGACATGATCGGCGAGGCGGTATAGTCATGAAACCGATCGTGAGCTCGGCCGTTTGCCTGCAAAGGAGAGTGGCATGAAAAAGAACACCATCTGCCTTTGGTTCGACGGCACGGCCGAGGCTGCCGCGAAATTCTATGCCTCGGTCTTTCCCGACAGTCGGGTCGAGGCGGTCCATCGCGCCCCCGGTGATTTTCCGAGCGGCAAGTCGGGGGATGTCTTGACGGTCGAATTCACCGTTGCCGGCATCCCGTGTCTCGGCCTCAACGGCGGTCCGATGTTCAAACAGACCGAAGCCTTTTCGTTTCAGATCGCCACGGACGATCAAGCCGAAACGGATCGCTATTGGAACGCCATCGTCAATAATGGCGGGGCAGAAAGTGCGTGCGGCTGGTGCAAGGACAAATGGGGCGTGTCCTGGCAGATCACACCGAAAGTTCTCACCAACGCGCTCGCAACCGGCGGCCCCGCGGCGCAGCGTGCGTTCCAAGCCATGATGACGATGCGCAAGATCGACGTCGCCGCGATCGAGGCGGCCGTCAAGGGCGGTTGAACCGTGGTCAGCGTGGTGCGAGTGCGGGTGCGTGGGGTGCGTTGAACAGATGCCGCACCACGGCGCCGGCTGAAATCGGCCCGAGCGAGATGCGTCGACGTGCGGCGATGCCGAGTATGAGGAATGCCGGCCAGATCAGGTAGCCGAGCACGTCGGCATTCTCTCCGAACGAGAACAGCACGAACACGATCATGCATCCGAAAGCTGCGCGAGAGACTCGATCGCGCATGCTCCTGACGGCTAGTTCGAGCACCGTCCAGACGAGCGGCAACAGGCACGCAAGCATGCCGATAAGGCCTTTGACGAACAACAATCCAATCCAGGTGTGGTGCGATCCGATCGGCACATATTCGACCAGATGCGGCCCGCGTTCGCCGACGGCATGGCCGAACCAGAAGGCTTCGGTCTGCCAGCGGTGAATGCCGATATTCTGAATGATGGCGCGGACACGGCTCGAATCGGCGCGTGCGCCCGAAAAGGCTGCCTCGGCATCGAGCGCGAGCTGCATCAGCGGCTCGCCCAGGATCGCGGCGGCGACGATCACCGGTACCACGCACAGCAAGACGACCGGCCGCATCATGTTGGCTGCGGCCCAGGTGGCAATCAGCACGGCGGGAATGGCTACCAAGGCGAGGCGCGACAGCGAGAAAAAACACATCGAAACGGCGGCTGCGATGCCGATCGCGCGCCACACGGGATGGCGGTCGTACACGGCGAGCGCAAAAGCCGTGACGCCGAAAAAGGCGGCTGCGGGTGCCCACGGCGCGAAGTAGCGCAGTCGAAAGCCGAGCATGCCGCCGTCTGGCATGTGCAGTCCGACCGTATAGAAGATCGGCTCCGACCCGACGAGCATCTGGAGGGGCGAAACGTAGAGGGTGTCACTCAGTCCAACGACTGCACTTGCGATCAGCAGTGGCGTGATCAGCAAAGTCTGCAAGCCGAGCATGTTGAAGGCGCGAAAGACGAGACGGGCGCGGATCTGCGTCATCGCCCCGGCAAGGGGGAACACGGCGAACAACGCCCACCCCTTGACCCACCCGAGCGTCGACTTGATCGTGCCGGGCAATCCCATCTCGTAGTCGATGTGTCCGACGATGAGCGCGACGAGCATGATCGTCATGCCCGTCAGCCATGCGCTGACGACGACGGGCGAGGGGCGGGGGCGATCGCTCGATGCTGCTTCGATCCAGCCGAGACGACGCCCGATGGCGAGCCCCGCCAGCAGCCAGCCGAGCAGTGGAAACACGACGAACGTTGCGCCGAGGAACCAGAGTCCCCAGGTCGACAAAACGGCCCAATAAATCAGGCGTTCCTCAACGTTCTCTGGACGGATCCGGTGCGCAGCCATGCGAGGAACCAAGCGAGGGCGAGAAGCAGTGTGCCGAGCACACCACCGGCGACGGTGTAGAGGCCTTGTGCACCGCCGGGCGTGTCCGAACGGGACGGCGACGCGAGGATCTGCACGAGTGGGTAGGAGCCAAAAATGTCGGAACGGCTGGTTGCGATGCGCGCGATCGCGGTCGTCAGCACGGCTTCGGCGACGAGCTGCGTTTTCTTGAGATCTTCGAGTTCGGCTGCAACTTTGCCGAGGCGAAGATGCTCGCGTTCCAAAGCCGCCACTTCGCGTGCGGTCGTTGCGACCTCTGTACGCCGCCCCTCAAGGCCGGATTCGCTTGCCACGAGACGCTTGAACAGGTCGGCCTGATGGGTGTTGTTGGTCAACATGATCAGCATGTCGATGCGGGGAACATCGACCAGGCCGAGGTCGCGGATGACGCGCTTCAGTTCGTCGTCGACGGCGTCCACCTGACGTTTCAGATTGATCAGGGCCGGGTTGGCCTCGCCGAGGCGGCGGCGCTCGGCATCGTATTTGGCCCGCACCTCCGCGAGGTCGTAGACGATCTTGGCCGTCAGGGGATCGGCGACGATCTTGAGGCCCAATGCGGCTGTTTCGACATCGATGCCGAGGCGATGTGACAGGACGGTCTGTTCGCTCTGCAGCCGGTCGAGTTCGGCCGTCAGTTCACCGAGGCGCTGGGTGCGGCGCACGAGGGCTGTCGAGGTTTCGTTGAATTGCGTCGCCGACTGCAAACCCGAGGTGACCTGCAACTCGAGGATCTTTTGGCGCGCGCGCGCAACCGTGACTTCGTAGATCGACATATTATCCTGCACGGTCGATTGACGCCGTTCGAGTTCGTCGGCGCGCAATTGATCCAGGCGGCGTTGCAACGCGTCGATCAACGCCTG
>JANOAW010000686.1:0-3064 GCA_031411355.1 Hyphomicrobiaceae bacterium
GCTTGCAAAGGTGCATGAGCCGCGACTGAGGTTGCATTGGGAATTCGGGCTTACAGCCACTCCCCCATCCCAAGACATGATCGTTCAGAGACACTAATGTCGAAACGTTGGTACATCGTCCACGCCTACTCGAACTTCGAGGGCAAGGTGGCAGACGCCATCCGGGACACCGCCAAGCGGCAGGGCTTGGCAGCCTTATTCGAAGAGGTTGTCGTGCCGACGGAGCGCGTGGTCGAAATCCGCCGTGGTCGCAAGTTCGAGACCGATCGCAAGCTGTTTCCCGGCTACGTGTTCGTCAAGATGGACATGACCGACGCCGCCATTTTGATGATCAAGAATACGCCCAAGGTGACTGGGTTTCTCGGCAACGACAACAAGCCGCGACCGATTTCCGACAGCGAAGCCGCTACAATGCTCAATCGCGTCCAGGAAGTCGTCAAGGATGCACCGCGCCCAACCGTCACGTTCGAGATCGGCGAATTGGTTCGCGTGTCGGCTGGTCCGTTCGAAAGTCTGAACGGCAAAGTCGAAGAGGTCGACGAAGAGCGTGCGCGCCTGAAGGTGGCAGTATCCATTTTCGGCCGCGAAACGCCGGTGGAACTCGGTTTCACCGAAGTGCAGAAACTCGCGCCGTAAGGTGCGTGTGAGCGGTGATTTTGGCTTTCGGGCCCGGATCACCACAGTGCGGGAGGGCTCGCCGCCCGTCGACCGCTAACCCGGAGAGACTTCCGGCCCCTTGGGCCATCTCTCCTCCAAAGCCAGGGGACAAGCATGGCGAAGAAGATCGAAGGTTACATCAACCTTCAAGTACCGGCAGGGCAAGCAAACCCTGCGCCGCCGATCGGGCCTGCGCTCGGTCAGCGCGGTCTCAACATCATGGAATTTTGCAAATCCTTCAATGCCAAGACGAAGGAAATGGAACAGGGCGCACCGATCCCGGTGAAGATCACCGCCTATTCCGATCGCTCGTTCACTTATGAAATGCGCATGCCCCCAGCCACCTTCTTGATCAAGAAGGCTGCCGGCATGAAAGCAACGGGCAAGCCGGGCTCCGGCTCGAAGCAGCCGGGTGTGGTCGTGTCCGGCAAAGTCTCGATGGCGCAGTTGCAAGACATCGCCAAGATCAAGATGAAGGACATGAACACGGACAATATGGATCAGGCCGTGAAGACGCTCGCAGGTACCGCCCGGTCCATGGGCATCCAGGTGACGGAGTGATATGAGCCATGGCTAAAGCAACTCCCGATCAGATCAAAGCCGCCCGCCTCGCCGGTGGCAAGAAGCGCGTCGCCGTCTATGACGGTGTCGACCCGACGCAGGCCTACAAAGTCGAAGACGCGGTCAAAATGTTGAAGGACCGCGCCAAGGCAAAGTTTGACGAGACCATCGAAATCGCCATGAACCTGGGCGTCGATCCCAAGCATGCCGACCAGATGGTACGCGGCGTCTGCAACCTGCCGCACGGCACCGGCCGCGCGTTGCGCGTTGCCGTGTTCGCCCGTGGCGCCAAAGCCGAAGAGGCCAAGGCTGCCGGAGCCGACATCGTTGGTGCTGAAGATCTCGTCGAGATCGTTCAGAAGGGTCAGATCGACTTCGATCGCTGCATCGCGACACCCGACATGATGGGCCTCGTCGGTCGCCTCGGCAAAGTTCTCGGCCCCCGCAACCTGATGCCAAACCCGCGCGTCGGAACCGTGACGATGGACGTCAAGTCCGCGGTCGCCGGCGCCAAGGGCGGTGCCGTGGAGTATCGCGTCGAAAAAGCTGGCGTCGTGCATGCGGGCGTTGGCAAGGCGAGCTTCACCGAAGCCGCCCTGGTCGCCAATATTCGCGCCTTCGTCGATGCCGTCGTGAAGGCGAAGCCCGCCGGCGCGAAAGGTAACTATCTGAAGAAAATCGCCATTTCGTCGACCATGGGACCGGGCGTCAAGCTCGAGATGTCCACGGTCACGAGCGGTCCGGTGATGTGATTTCGGTGTCTGGCTTCGGTCAGACACCGGAAAGCGGGTCTTGACGAGCGTGCTCCGATGACGAGCGCAATCGGCAAGACCTGAGACGTGGTGCCTGACCTCGGTCAGACATCAACCTGTCCAAGATTGCAGGTGCTTCGGCACAACCGCGAGAGCGGGCCTGCATGAGACGGGAGATTGGCTGGAGTGCGGGTGCGATCCCGCTCTGGTTCGAACTTCTGGGACTGCACCGTGTCGGCTCGTTACGGGCCAGCGCGGTCGGGACAGGTATCCTGAGCGCTTGAAGTCGAGGTTTCAGTTTTCAGTTGTCAGGCTTCAAGGCGGCCACTTGAAATCTGACATCTGAAAACTGGACACTCGCCTTCCGGCAAGGTGCAACCCGCGTGAGACATCGCGTCTCGCGCAATTCGGAGTAAGCCAAGTGGATAGAGCCGCGAAAGCCGCGCTCATCACGTCGCTGAACACCCAGTTGAAAGATACTGGGACAGTCGTCGTGGCCCACAACAAGGGTCTTGTCGCGGCGCAGGCCGCGGATCTCCGCCGGAAGGTGAAAGCCGCCGGTGGAACCGTGAAGGTCGCCAAAAACAAACTCACAGCGCTCGCGCTGAAGGGCACGAAGGCAGAAGGCATCATCCCGCTTTTGAGGGGCCCGGTCATCCTGGCGTTCTCGAAAGATCCGATCGCCGCTGCCAAGGCCGTCAACGACTACGCCAAGGGGAACGACAAACTCGCGATCCTCGGCGGCGTCATGGACACGACGGTCCTCGATGCCAACGGCGTTAAAGCGCTGGCAAGCCTGCCGTCGCTCGACGAACTGCGTGCCAAGCTGATCGGTCTTCTCAACGCGCCGGCGACCAAAATCGTCCGCACGATTGCAGAGCCGGGGGCTCAGCTCGCTCGCGTCGTTCACGCGCAAGGCGCCAAGGGCGAAGCTGCCGGGTAAAACCGGGCGGCATGAGCAATTCGTCATCCCGAATAGAACGTTCGAATCAACCAATCTGAAAGAGAAGTCACATGTCGGATCTCGCAAAAATCGTCGACGACCTGTCCAAGCTCACCGTCCTGCAGGCGTCCGAGCTCGCCAAGATGCTGGA
>JANOAW010000687.1:0-6815 GCA_031411355.1 Hyphomicrobiaceae bacterium
TCCGCTTGGTATCTTGATCTATCTTCCCTACCATGAAGGTCGCGGTATCGGTCTCGTCGCCAAGATCAGGGCTTATGCTTTGCAAGAGCAGGGCTATGATACGGTCGACGCGAACGTTGCTGTCGGAGCCCCGATCGAGGCGCGGGAATACGATTTGGCGGCCCACATCCTGTTCGACCTCGGCTATCCCGAGATCAAACTTCTTTCAAACAATCCGGCCAAATCGGATGCATTGCGCGCCGAAGGCATCAATGTGTCCGAAACCGTGCCTGTCATCACCAAGCCAAACGTCCACAACGTCCGTTACCTTGAAACCAAACGGGCGCGCATGTCGCATCGTTTGCCGTCTCAATTGAGCGCTCTCGCACCTGCGGTCGCTCAACCGGCCGAGTGAGCGACGATATCATCTTGTTCCGCCGCGTGGGTTCGTGCTCATGCGGCGGAACTGTTTTCCGGCCGCCGCGTCCAGATGCAGCCTTGTATGCGCTGTCCTCGGTCATCGTTGAACCGGCGGCAAGGCGTTTACGCGGTCGATTTGTCGTCCATCGGCGCAAATAGCCACCAGCGGTGCGCACAAAGGTTTGTTCTCCGGATCTTGGCCGCAGCGCTGCATCGCGACGTCGATCGCGCCCTCGAGATCGTCTGACAGTCCAGTCGCGGACAGCGTGTGCAATTTGCCGTCGTTTTTCAAAGCGCCATGGAAACCTGCGTACGCGAGACATCGGGCTCCGGCGACGACCATCGGCGGCGCTCTCTCGCAATCTTTCCCGCGCATGTCGTCGGTGCCTCGCACCCCTGTTCCTTGCAGGCAGCGCGCCATGGCTTCGGACTCGGCATGAGCCCGACTGGTCGTTTGCGTGATCAAACCGAAGCCCGAAAACGTGGTCCCCGCGAAGGCGCCGTAGCGCGTCGGATGCGGCGTTGACATGATGCTTTGAATTTCAGCTGCGGTAAGTGGTTCGCGGCTCGGTTTGCCAGTCGATCGAAACCGCCATTGAGATATGGCAGCCGTCGGGTCGTCCGTGGCGCGACCACTGACGGGATAGCCGAGCAGATATAGTTTTGTCGCGATCTCGATCATCGGCGGCGGTTCGTCGACGGGTGCCGGCGCAGGAGCCGAGAAGGCACGCGCTGCGCTGGCCGCCTCGGGCAGCTGCTCGTCGGCCCGGGGTCCGTCGAGCCGGGGTCCGTCGGCGCACTGAACGAACAAGACGCGGCAATACGTTTTTCCGTCTCCATCAGTCGCACAATTGCGAACAGCATTTGCCGCGGCGACGTCGGCTGAGTCGCCGACAGATGGCGCGTAGGCCGTATAGCTTTTGCCGTCTGCGCCGATCTGATCTTGATAGCCGGCCAGTGCGAGGCAGCGTCGACCGGTAAATACGATTTCCTGTCCACCGACGCAGGTCGACCCGACACGCCTGCGGCACTCTTCGAGGGCGGCCGCCGTCGCCTCATAGCGTGTCGAACGGCGGCTCGAGAGGCCATAACCTGCGAAGGGACTGCCGAGAAAGGCGCCGAAAGTCGTCGGCAATGGCTCGCGCTGGATCTCCGTTGCTTCCTCGGCCGACAGAGTGCCGATGGTTTTTCGACCCTTTCGAACGCGCCATTGTGCCAGGCCGACGGCGATATTTTCCCCTGTTGCCGGAAACCCGAGATCGTACAGTTTTTGAGCGATGTCCTGCGGCATGCCAGACGTGGGCGCCGCCTTGGCCGTCGGAGCGGCACCGGCTGGCTGGGCTGCGACGGTCTGGGCTGACACGACGCTGGTCAGGCACCACAGGGGGATCAGCCGAGATGCAAGGTTAATAAGTTGGCGGAGCATTGGGCCTCACATCGAATATGACCCTTATTGTTGCGGTCGATACCGGCAGTTTAACGGATCAAGCCGGCGCATGAAAGCTCCGGCCGAGTGACGCCGGCGCGTCGAAGCGAGCGCTCGTGCGCCCGCGCGACATGGCGACCAACACCACAATCGTCGACAGATACGGCAGCATATTGAGAAGTTGTGCGTCGACGGCGAGGCCGAGACCTTGTGCGTGCAGCTGCAGGATGGTGATGCCGCCGAACAGATAGGCCCCGACCAGCACGCGCAACGGTCGCCACACCGCGAAGACGACCAGCGCCAGCGCGATCCAGCCACGGCCGGCGGTCATGCGTTCGACCCAGAACGGTGTCTGCACCAGTGACAAGTACGCGCCGCCGACGCCGGCCATAGCGCCGCCGAAAGCGATGGCGGACAGGCGAACCGCGATCACCCGCAGGCCGATAGCATGGGCGGCGTCGTGATTTTCCCCGACGGCACGGAGGACCAACCCGGTTCGGGTTCGTTGCAGAACCCAGGCGATCGCGACAGCTGCCCCGACCGCGCCGAGGGCGACGCCGTCGATACCACCCGCCAGACGCGGAAATGCGCCAACCGACTTGCCGGAGTATCCCTGGCCGATCAACGCGGACAGCCCCAGTCCGAACAACGTCAGCGCCAGACCAGTCGCCACCTGGTTGGCGAGCAGTCGTTGCGTCAGAAATCCAAACAGAAGCGCCAGCAGAACGCCGGCGCACATCGCAACTATGAAGCCCACGGTGTAGCTTCCAGTCGCCGACGTGGCGGCGAAGCCAGCGATTGCGCCAACGATCATCATGCCCTCGACGCCGAGATTGAGAACGCCGGCCCGCTCGACGACAAGTTCGCCGAGCGCGGCAAAAATAAGCGGCGTCGCGGCGATCAGAACGCCGGCTGCGATGGCGAGAGCCAAATCCATGAATTGTCCATCTCGTCGCGATGAGCACAGCGCAGCGCACCACGACGTCAGTATCGAGCGCGCCGATACACGTCCAGACCGCGTCGACTGTTCCAATTCGGGTGCGGACCCTTTGACTGACATGGGGGCTGGGCTCCGTCGCCTGCGATGTCGCGCGCACTGGACACGCTCGCGGACGGATCTTATATTTCTGTCATGACAGAAAAAACAGACACAACAGTAGAAATCAGCATAACGCCCAATGTTCCGCCTGCGATCGAGCATTTCATTCTGAATTGGGGTGACCTTGGCGGGCAGTGGGGCGTCAACCGGTCCGTCAGTCAGATACATGCACTGCTGTTCCTGTCGGACGAGCCACGCCATGCCGAAGACATCGCCGATCGCCTCGGCCTGGCTCGATCGAACGTATCGACGTCCCTCAAAGAACTGATCGGTTGGGATTTGATCCGCCGCGTGCCGGTGAAGGGCGATCGGCGAGAACATTTCGAAGCCGAAACCGACGTCTGGGAAATCGCGATACGGATCGCGCGGGGGCGCAAGCAGCGTGAGATAGACCCGGCACTGACGGCGTTACGCGCCTCGCTTGCCGAAGCCGAAAGTGATCCCGCGGTCGGCCGGATCGCGCGCGAACGCTTGCGGGCTATGCTGACCTTCACCGAAACCGTCGACACGTGGTCGGTGCAAATGCTGTCGGTTCCGAAAACACGTCTGTCGGCAGCGCTGAAACTCGGCGCAAAGATCATGGCCTACATTCCCGGCAGCAAGGTCGGATAACCCCACCGATGCCGGTTGAACGTGCGAGGAGTGTGCCCATGCGCAGACTGGCCGAAATCTTTTCCGTCGAGCCCACACTGCTTGGCGACATGCGCTTTCAAAGTCTCCTCGGCGCTGATGCCTGGCGCATTTTGCCGGTAGCGATTCGGCGGCGCTTTGCCAAGCGACTGCCGCCGGGCGGCAGCGTCGTCTATACCGGTGAGATCATCGAAGCCGATGTCAGCCATGCCGGCCGTGTGCTTGCGCACCTGTGCCGATTGATCGGTGGACCACTCCCGATCTCGACCGATGTCGGCGTTGCGAGCGTTGTCACCGTCACCGAGGACGCACGCTATGGCGGGCAAGTCTGGACACGCCTTTATGCCAGCCGCAGTGGCGTCCCTCAAACCATCCATTCGACCAAACGCTTTGAAGGCGAGACGGGGTTAGAGGAGCATATTGGCTGCGGCATCGGTATGAGCTTGGTGATCAGTGCGCGTCCCGACCGGCTGATCTTTCGTCAGCATCGCTATTTTCTGGCCGTGGGGCGCTGGCGGCTGCATATCCCCGACTGGCTTTCGCCTGGCCGTTTGACCGTCGAGCACGTCGAGCTGGGCAACGGTCGCTTCGAGTTTTCGCTCGACCTCGTGCACTCATACCTCGGCCGTCTCATCCGCCAGCGCGTGACGTTTCGAGATGGCGTCCATTGATGATTGTGTCGTCAGGCGCGCCCGGGCACCATCAATATAGCTTCGCCCTCGAGCACCGTCTTGCCGCCAACCGTACACACACAATCGAAACGTACGCGCCGCTTCGCCGCCATAAGATCGGCGATACGTACGGTCGTGACCACCTCATCCCCCGGCCGCACCGGCGCTCGAAAGTTCAATGTCTGCGACACGTAGATGCAACCGGGCCCCGGCATCGTCGTGCCGAAGATCGCCGAAATATAGGCAGCCGTCAGCATGCCGTGGGCGATGGTTGTCTTGAAGGGCGTCGTCGCGGCGTAGGCGGCATCAAGATGCACGGGATTGTGGTCGCCAGATATCTCAGCGAACGACACGATGTCGCTCTCAGCCACCCGCCGCACCAACTGCGCCTCTTGCCCGATCACCAGGTCTTCGAATGCGTGGGCTTTGGGCCACGCGGTCACGGTCGTCATCGTCGTCCCTCAGCCGAGGAGACATGTGTCACAGAGCCCGTGCCGCGGCCAAAGATGGCATCATGTCTCGGGTGAGCCTTCCGCAGGTCGAATTTGCGGCTTAGGGTGGACCATCACCACCTCGGAGCCGGGCATGTTGGCCAGAACGCCAGATCTCAAAGGCCTGATCCGCACCATTCCGGATCATCCCAAGCCCGGCATCATGTTCCGCGATGTAACGACGTTGTTTGGCGACGCCCAGGGCTTCAAGGCGTGCATCGCCCAGATGACCGCTCCCTATCAAGCGGTGCCCATCGACGCCATCGCCGGCATCGAGGCGCGAGGTTTCATCCTCGGGGGCGCGATGGCCGACAAACTCGGTGTCGGCTTCATTCCGATCCGCAAGAAGGGCAAGCTGCCCTACAAGACTTTCAAGCAGGATTATCAGCTCGAATACGGAACCGACAGCATCGAAATGCACGAAGATGCGTTGGCGCGTGGCCGCCGCGTGCTCATCGTCGACGACTTGATCGCGACCGGCGGCACGGCCGAGGCTGCGGCGAAGCTGATCGATCGCGCCGGCGGCCAAATCGTCGGCGCGGCCTTTATCATCGATCTGCCCGACCTCGGCGGTCGCGCCCTGCTCGAAAAGCGCGGTGTCCATTGCCATATCCTGATGGCGTTCGGCGGGCATTGAGGGTCAGAACCAAGTTGATAACACGTTCAGCGAAAGCCCCAGAACAGAACACGCATTGGAGACCCCACCGCATCGACCTTGCCCGCAGGCTCTGATCTACGTGCGGCCTGCAAGCAATGTCCGATCCGACGGGTAGAATATTCGGCATCTGAAACGTCGCATCGGTCGGCCAGTAAACGGCAAGTTGAAGAAGACGACGTTCTACAGGATTGCAGTTATCGACGCCGAGCTGATGCCGGTGGCGGCATAGTTCACACCACTTATGCCGCCATGTCGGCTGACATGGCGTACTTGGCGACTTCAGCCTCGATGTGCACCAACGTTTTGCGGTTTGCCTCGATCTCTAGAAGCTCCGGAATTAGCCGTTGGCCATTGCGATGCATGACGTAGCTGAAAGCCGGCAGCGGACCGACGTGGCGCTTTATGGCGGGAAAGATGAGCACGACAAAATTGCTTGAGTACTGACTGAATAGCGCCGAGCTTAGCAATTCATCACCCGGCAAAATCAAGGTGTGGGTTGACTTCCCGGTTGGCATGAAGACGGACAACCACGCCCCTTCGTGCGCGCGCGTGAACAGCAGTGTGAACGCACCTTCGTTTGCGAATTGAGCAGTGAAGCCGGCTTCGCCATCTCCCCAGAAGCCCTTGCCTATCAATGGCGGCGGATCGCCCCGGCCGTAGCGATGGCAAAGCCCGGCACGGAGCGCGCCGGCGTAGGGTTGGGCTGCAAACTCCTGCCCAAACAGCGCGTGGCCAAATCCGAGCGCCAACTTACATTGGAAGCGAACACCGAAATCGACGTTCAAAGTCTGATGCAGGTTCTGGGTCCGCCGAATCCAGATCGGCATCAAGTAGGCAAGATCCGCAACCGAACGTTCAGTCTCCGAGGCTCACATTCAAGTTACTTCAATAAAAGCAACGCGTTACACGCTTAAGTGGCGGATGGGGAGGGATTCGAACCCCCGGTACCCTTGCGAGCACGCCAGTTTTCAAGACTGGAGCCATAAACCACTCGGCCACCCATCCACGGCGCGTGACTAGACCGGCGCCTCGCGAATGACAAGTCGGACCGGCCGTCAGGCCAGGGCAATCGCCCGAGAGCTCTGCCGATTCTGTCTTGCGGGATTCCCAGACCCTGATTCGATGTGATTCATATGGTGCCACGATTCGGTGGGCACCCTATGTCGAAGTCGCAGGCGACGCTTGGACTGATCGACCATTTCTCGACGCTCGCTGACCCGCGGCAAGCCTGGAAAGTCGTCTACCCGCTGCCGGAGATCATGCTCACGATCCTGTCGGCCACGCTCGCCTCAGCCGACGACTTCGTCGAGATCGAAGAGTGGGGCAACGCCAATCTGCCGTTCCTGCGCGGCTTTCTGGCGTATGCGGATGGCATCCCCAGCCACGATGCTTTGAACGACCTCGTCAACGCCCTTGATCCTGAGATGTTCAAGTCCTGCTT
>JANOAW010000688.1:0-2507 GCA_031411355.1 Hyphomicrobiaceae bacterium
CAAAATCGTGCCATCGAGAACGAAGACATCGTGCTCTGGCACACTTTCGGCCACACGCACGTGTGCAAGCCCGAGGACATGCCCGTCATGGCCTGCGAGTACGCCGGCTTCACACTGAAACCGAACGGGTTCTTCAACGCCAATCCCGCTATGGACCTGCCGCCGGACAAGAACACCGCGAGCCAGCTTGCCAGCGACAAAAACAACGGCGGAAGTTGCTGCGATTGAGCGGTCGGGCCGTCATTGGCGTTGGGCGTTGCATTGCCGAGATGTGGCGGATCGGCATAGACGCGCGGGAGGAGACGAGCATGATCAGTGACGCAAAATCCCGTTTGTTCATCGCGCTCGACGTGCCCGATGCGGCACGCGCGGAGGCGCTGGTGGCGCGTATCGGTGAGGACGGCGCGTGCTATAAGATCGGCCTGGAGTTGCTGTTTGGCGGCGGGCTCGCCTTGGCTGCAAAACTGAAGGCTGACGGTCGCAAAATCTTTCTCGACATGAAGCTGCACGACATCCCGAATACGGTCGCCAAGGCGACTGCCAACATCGCAGCGCTCGGCGTCGACTATCTCACAGTGCACGGCACCGATCGCAAGACCCTCGCCGCCGCCGTCGACGGTCGGGGGTCGTCGAAACTGAAGCTGTTGGCCGTCACCGTCCTCACCAGCACCGATGCAGCCGACCTCGTCGAACAGGGCATCGCGCATGTGTCAGCGGCCGACCTCGTCGTGCACCGGGCGCGGCTCGCGCATGCAGCCGGTTTCGACGGCGTGATTGCGTCGGGGCAGGAAGCCGCCGCGATCCGTGCCGCCGTCGGTCCGGCGTTTCTGATCGTCACGCCGGGTATTCGCCTGGTCGATGGCCGCGATGGCGATCAGGCGCGCGTGGTCACGCCGGACGTCGCCATTCGCGCAGGTGCAACGCATCTGGTGGTCGGCCGCCCCATCAATGCCGCAGCCGATCCAGCCGCAGTCGCGCGCCTGTACACCTCACATGTCGCACGGGCGCTGACGTGACGTGTTGGCCGACACCGACCTTCAATGAATGAGGCGATGATGACGCAAGCGCCCATGCGCACGGTTCGGCTCGGCGATGTCCGTGTCGACATGGAAACGCTCGGCGATGGATCGATCCTGGTTCGCAACACCTTGCCGCTGCGGGACTATCCGATTCGCATCACAGATCGCCTCGACCATTGGGCAGCCGTTGCGCCGGAGCGGATCTGGCTTGCCGAGCGCACGATGACCGGCAGCTGGCGCTCCATGTCCTATGCCGAAGGCGCATCGCGCGTCCGGCGCATCGCAGCGGCATTGGCGACACGCAGACTCGGCCCGGAACGTCCAATTGCTATCCTTTCTGGAAATGGCATCGCTCATGCGTTGCTCGCGACGGCAGCCATGTATGCCGGCGTTCCCTACGCGCCCATCGCGCCTGCCTATGCGACAGCTTCGACGGATTTCGCCAAACTGCGCGCCGTCATCGATCTGCTGACCCCGGGCCTCGTCTTCGCAGCCGACGCAGGGCCGTTTCAACGCGCCATCGATGCGGTCGTGCCGCGTGACGTCGAACTGGTCACCGAAACGCGGGCTCTGGTCATCGGTCGGTCATCGACCACTCTAGACATGCTCGAGGCCGAGGTCGGTGATGTCGCAGCGGTCGTCAATCCCGCCCGTGCGGCTGTAGCGCCCGATTCGATCGCCAAATTTCTGTTCACCTCCGGCTCGACCGGGGTGCCCAAGGGTGTGATCAACACCCAGCGCATGCTGACGTCCAACGTCGAGCAGATAACGGAGCATTTCGCTTTCCTGCGCGACGAACCACCCGTCGTCGTCGATTGGGCGCCGTGGAACCATACCGCCGGCGGCAATCACAACTTCAATCTCGTCCTGCACAACGGCGGCACGTTGTATATCGACGACGGCAAACCGACACCGAGCGGCATCGCCGCCACCGTGCGCACGCTGCGTGAAATTTCGCCGACGTGGTATTTCAACGTTCCCAAAGGCTATGCGGCACTCGTCCCGCATCTGCGCGCCGATGGCGAACTCAGACGGCGCTTTTTCGCACGCCTGCACCTGATGTGGTACGCGGGCGCGGGCATGGCGCGCCACGTCTGGGACGACCTCGACGCGTTGTCGATCGAGGCGACCGGCGAGCGGGTGGTCATCCTGACCGGCCTCGGTTCGACCGAGACGGGGCCGTTCGCCCTCGCAGCCGACGCGACCATGTCCGACGCGGGCCTGATCGGTTTGCCTGCACGCGGCTGCGACTTGAAGCTCGTGCCGGCCGGCGACAAGCTGGAAGCTCGCGTCATTGGAGACGACCCGCCGCGCGTACCCTCGCGGACTGCGGGCCCCCTGGGTTGTCGCCCCTGCACCCAGGGGCGCCCGCTCCAAGCTGAACGCCTCTGGCCGTAGCAAGCAACAGGCCCCGACCGGGTTCAGCCCCTCAGATGGGCAACGGGTCCGGGCCTGCCTCAGAGCGCCATCGGGGACCGGCGCGCTCGA
>JANOAW010000689.1:0-8852 GCA_031411355.1 Hyphomicrobiaceae bacterium
GTCGATGCGGATGTGCTCGTTCGAGAGCAGGGTCCATGACGAGCAGATGAGGAATACGGCGCCGAACAACACCCACTGCGCTTCCAACCACGAGTTCGACGAGGTGTTGAACACCTTACGGACGATGGCGTTTACCGTGGAGATGAAGACGGCGATGAAGATCGCCCAGGCGACCACCTTGCCGATCTTCGTGTTCATGCGGTCGATGGCTCTGCTGAGCCCGAGCAACCCGTCCATGCGTTCACCCTTCCCCGATGCACGCGGCTCTTGCGGCCACTCGTGCCCAACTCCACTTTGCAGCTATACAGGGGATGCCGAGGGACCACCAGCGGCTCAGAAGCAACAATGGGGCAGGAAAATGGCGCCGTGGCCCTAAAATCGCTGCGCTTTTCGTGCCGAGAGCCATCACCACGCCTAAAGGATGGCGGCTGTCGGATCGCACCACGGCGACACGGCGAGGCGCACACGAGGGGACGATGACGCGCTACATCTTCCGCCGCCTCCTCGGCACGGTGCCGACCTTGTTTATAATTGTGACCATTGCATTCTTCCTCATACGCCTCGCACCCGGTGGCCCCTTCGATCTCGAACGCCCCCTGGACGCGAAGATCATGGAAAATCTGAACGCGGCCTATGGTTTGGATCAACCGCTGCATGTCCAATACGGCATGTATGTGCGCAATCTCGTGCGCGGCGATTTCGGTCCGTCATACGTGCTGCACGATTTTCGCGTGGCCGACCTGTTCGCAAAAGGCCTGCCGGTTTCGATGCGCCTCGGGCTCTCGGCGCTGCTGATCGCGGTCGCGGTCGGGGGTAGCCTCGGCACCATCGCGGCACTGCGCCAGAACAAGGCTGCCGACTATGCCGTCGTCGGCCTTGCGACCATCGGCGTGACGATCCCGACATTCGTGGTTGCGCCCATTCTGCAGATCGTGTTCGGCCTTTGGCTCGCCTGGTTGCCGGTCGCTGGCTGGGGCGATGGCGCGGGACGCCACATCGTTTTGCCAGTCGTCGTCCTGGCCATGCCTCTGTTGGCGGTGATCGCGCGACTGACCAGGGCTTCGATGATCGAAACGTTGCGAGCCAACCACATCCGGACTTTGCGGGCGCAAGGACTGGGCTTGTCGACGATCGTCCGGCACGCCCTGCGCGCGGCGGCCCTGCCGGTCGTCTCGTATCTCGGTCCAGCCGCGGCGGCTGTGCTGACAGGGTCCGTCGTCGTCGAAACCATCTTCGGCCTGCCCGGAATCGGCCGATACTTTGTCGAAAGCGCGCTAAATCGCGATTATACAGTGGTCATGGGCACGGTCGTCGTGGTGGCCGTATTCGTTTTGATTTTCAACCTGATGGTCGACATCGTCTACGCCCTGCTCGATCCACGCGTGTGCTATGAGTGAAGGGCCGCAGGGGCTCGACCAAGAAGTCACTTGCAGGACTCTGTAAGTGCCGTTACAGAGACCGCGCTGATCGGTGCGGCTTTGGCCGCGCCGTGAGGTGGATGTCTTGATGACTGTCCCTGGGTTTACCTGGGATGGGCGCTTAGCTCAGCGGTAGAGCACTACCTTGACATGGTAGGGGTCACAGGTTCGATCCCTGTAGCGCCCACCAGACATCGAAGACTTGCCCACCGACGACGACCGACCGGTTGGTTTCGAGTTCGCCTGAGACTTTGACGAGCAGGCCCGACGCCTTTTCGTTGCCGACACACGATTGATACGGGCCATACGCTATGAAAGTGCGCAACTCTCTGAAATCGCTTCGCAAGCGCCACCGCGACAACCGCATCGTGCGGCGCAAAGGGCGCGTGTACATCATCAACAAGACCGACAAGCGCTTCAAAGCTCGCCAGGGCTGACGGCTGCGTGGTTGGATGCGACATTTCGAGGGCGGTGGCGTGATAGCCACTCGCCCCGGTGGCGTTTGATTGTCGACGGATAGCTGCTTGAGGCCGACATGTGCATGTTGGCCCTAGACGATAGGCCAAAACGACTTTTGCGCCCGACATGCTATGGACCTCGGCTTCGCCCGACTCCGGACCATGTGCAATGTCAGACCTCCCGACGGCCGCCGTCAACGCCCTTGCGGCCAGCCTCTACGCCGCTCGAGCAGAGGGCTCGACACTCGTCGCGACACCTGATCGCGCACCGGCGAACGACGATGAAGCCTACCGCGTTCAAGATGCCATTACTGCGCGCCTCGCGGCCCGCGTCAAAGCCTGGAAGGTCGGTGCTTCAGACCCGACGTCGACACCGAACGGGGCGCCGATCTTCGATCTTTTCGAGGCAGGCCCGGTGCCCGCGCGCGCCTCGACGGGTGTTGAGCTGGAAATCGCCTTCCGGCTCGCCAAAGGTTTTCCGGCAGGCGGCGCAAAGCCCAGTCGAGGCGAGGTCGAGGCGGCGATCGGGTCGGCTCATATCGCACTGGAAACGTGTGCGTCGCGGCTGATCGACGGCATGGCGGCTCCGGTGCATTTGCGGCTCGGTGACTTCGGCACCAATCTCGGATTGGTCATCGGCCCGGAAATCCCGGCTTGGCACAATATCGATGCCAAATCATTGCGGGCACGCGTGACGGCCGACGGCGTGACGATCGCCGATGTGACGGGGGGGCATACGGCCCCGGACTTGATCGGTCTGCTGACCTGGATCGTCGGTCACGCCGTGTCGAAACGTGGCGGCATGGATGCCGGTACGGTCGTGACCACGGGATCGTGGATGGGCATCAAATGGGTTGACGCGCCATCGAAGGTCGTCGGCACTTTCGACGGCTTGGGCCACATCGACGTCACGCTGTCACGCTGAAGTCAACGATCGACGACGCAGCCGAGCCCGGGTGTGTGCGTCGCACTCACCGACGCGAGGAACGGGACCGACGCGGTCGCGCGGCGCGCGGTCGTGTCGATCGAGACCCGCACGCGCTCCATGCCGGATTCTCGGTCCGTCAGGCAGCTCGACAAACTGCGCCCGCCGATGAAATGGCACGCACACGTCACACGCGCCATATACCCCGATGCAATGGTCGCGATGGGTTGGAGCCGAGGCCGAACGACCAGAGCGGCATAGACAATGCCGGCGAGAGCGAGACCACCGATCGCAAACAGTCCGAGCCGTCGTGCGCGCCGCATGTATGTGCCGTCCCCTGCAAATCGACGATGGCTGCGATTGCGCGCCTCCGCTATCTTCGATCACCTAAACTTGGATCGCCCGATGCGCAAATCCGTTATTGTCGTGACTATGGCCGCCGCTCTGGTGTCGATACCGCTCGGGCACGGCGATGCCAGGGACAGCGCGACGGTCGCCGCGCTCGCTGCCAAGGTGATGGCACTTCCCGACGCCGGACAAACGCGGGCACTGCTGGTCGTCCAGGGCGGCCGGACCATTGTCGAGACGTATCGCGCGGGTTATTCGGTTGAAACGCGCTTCCTGTCGTGGTCGATGGCCAAGAGCGTGACGGCCATCGCCCTTGGCATGCTCGCCGACGAGGGCAAGATCGAGATCGATCGCCCGGCGCCCATCGCGGCGTGGCACGGGCCGAACGACATGCGCGCCAAAATCACCACGCGCCATCTCATCGGCATGGTGTCGGGCCTCGAACATCAGGAGGGCACCGAAGGTGGGCGGGCCATCGAGACGGCCGACACGCCGCGCATGCTGTTCACCAGCGGCGCGCACGATACCTTCGCCTACGCATCAGCCAAGACGGCGCTGCATGAGCCCGGCACCGTGTGGCGTTATTCGACCGCATCGACCCAGATCCTCGCCGACATCGTCGCCCGGCACATCACGCGGTCGACCGATGCGCGCGAACGTCGTCGTGAGACCGCCAGCTGGTTCGAGACACGCCTCTGGCAGCCGCTCGGCATCACCAGCGCTGAATGGGATTACGATTCAGCCGGCTTGTTCCTCGGCGGCGCCATGCTGCACATGACAGGGCGCGACTGGGGTCGGCTCGGGCAATTTCTGCTCGATCGAGGCATTGCGCCCGACGGGCGTCGGCTGGTGTCTGAGGCCTGGCTGGGTGTGATGATGGCGAAATCCGCGACGTCGAACAACAATCACTATGCCGGGCACGTGTGGTTGAATACCGGCCCGGCGGCCAACCAGCAGGCCGTGCTTTTCCATCCCCGCGGTGGCGCCGACACCTACACGATGGCGGGTCATCTCGGGCAATATGTGATGATCATTCCAAGCAAGCGTGCCGTGCTGGTTCGGCTCGGGAAGTCGACCGGGCCTGAGCGCACCAAAATGATGCCGGCGCTTGCCGATCTGGTCGATGCGCTGGCGGACGAATGAGCCGCGATCCTGCTTGATCCGTCGAGACCGGTTCGTGAAAGTTTCCCCCCCACCAAAAGCCGCAGCGGGGTTTCTTTTTTCGACCACTTTCTAACGTCAATCGAAGGGGAACCGTGTGACAGGCGAAAGACAGCCGATGACGCAATCGAAGTCGATATTGGCCGCGGCGATCACGGCGCTGTTCGTCCTCCTGCCGGCTGCCGGCCGTGCCCAGACCGCGAAAGTCGCGCCGGCCGTGGCTCAGGGTGCGCCAGTGACGCCCGACGGCGGCACGGTGAAAGCGCAGCACGGCGATTGGCAGGTGGTTTGTAAAGCGCCGCCGCCGGGCTCCAAAAACGATGTCTGCGCTCTCGTCCAGAGCGTGACCGCCGAAGACCGCAACAACGTCGGCCTGACCGTCTACTTCCAGAAGTTTTCGGACGGTACCCGCGTCTTGCGGGTGTTCGCGCCCCTCGGCATCCTACTGCCCAAGGGCATCGGTCTGAAAATCGACAATAAGGACATCGGCAACGCGCCGTTCCTGCGCTGCCACTCGTTTGCGTGCTACGCGCAGGTGGTGGCGGACGAGACGCTGCTCGGGCAGCTCAAGACCGGCAAGCAGGCCGTGTTCATTATTTTCCAGACGGAAGAACAGGGCATCGGCATCCCGATCTCCCTCGCCGGCTTCGGCGACGCGCTCGGGGCGGTGAAGTAGTGTTGGTGTCGGTCGGTGTCTGACCTCGCGTCAGACCCATGTCAGAGTTGGTGTCTGACCTGAGGTCAGACACCATGAGGCTGTTTGCTCAGCCCGCGTTGTTGAACGTTTTCGGTGACAGGACCGTCAGCAACAAGATGTAGACGTCGAACAGGATCGACCAGTTGTCGATGTAATAGAGATCCGCCTCGACGCGGTGTTTCATTTTTTCATCCGTATCCGTCAAACCACGCAAACCATTCACCTGCGCCCAGCCGGTGATACCGGGTTTCATGTTGAGGCGGCGCGGATACCGGCGAATGCGATGTTCGAAGTCGCGGTCGTGATCGACAGCATGGGGTCGCGGCCCAACGAGCGACATGTCGCCGATGAGCACGTTGATGAGCTGAGGCAATTCGTCGATCGAGGTGCGGCGTAGAATGCGGCCGATGCGCGTGATGCGGGCATCACCCGGTCGCGCCTGTTCGAAATCACCGCTCGGCTCGCCCACCGTCATGGTGCGGAACTTGACGATCGAGAACGTCTCTTGATTGAAACCGCGGCGTTCCTGGCGGAAAAACACCGGACCCGGACTGTCCCATTTGATCAGAAGCGCCGAGATCGCGAGCACTGGCGAAATCAAGACAAGCCCGATCGCCGCGCCGACGAAATCGAAGGCGCGTTTCATGATCACGGCGCCCGGCGTGAGCGGCAATTCGGCGACCGACACGGTGCTGATGTTGCCGACCCGGCGAAGATGCAGATCGCTGAAGCGGGCGAGCACTGGCCCCGTGTCGATATGGATCGCGACGGGAAGCTGTTCGAACGCGCGCACCGCCGCCTCGATGGTGACGTCGTCGTTCCAGGATGCAGCCAGGATGATTTCGTCCGGCAACAGCGTACGCGCCATGGTCACGGCATGCGCGAGGTCGTTCGCGAGTTCAGCGCTTTCGCCCTTCGGCGGCAATTGCGTGACGGCGACCACGCGGACGCCCAGGCGCTCGTCCTCCGAGACGGCCATGGCCAGTCGCCTCGACACACCCGCGATCGATCCCTTGTGGCCGACCAGCATGATACGACGGGGCAACAGGCGTCCCGATTCGAGACCGCTGACGATGGCACGACGAATGGCGCCCTGCAGACCGAGCATGGCGAGCAAGCCCGCGCCGTAGAATGCCACGGCTGTGACACGCGACACGGAGACCGTCGTTTGCGTCAGGAAGGCTATGACGAGGAGCGACACGAACGCGACGTTCCAGGCATAGAATATGCGGCTCGGGCGATGCGCGCCGCGGAGATAACCAGGAATGGTGTAGGCGCGTTCAGCGAGGAACGGTACCGCATACAGGACGCCGATGGCGACACCGGCCAGTCCGCTGCGCAGAGTAAGCAAACTGAAAGCGCCATAAGCCAGATAGTCGTAGACACCGCCGATGACGGTACCGATGATTGCAAGGGCCAAGCAGCCGCATGCAATGGCTGAGGCCCCGATCAGATAGCTCGACGTATCGAACCGCGGTGTCCGAATGACCGCACGCGAAGCAATGCGTTTGGAACCACTCATGCGCTGCCTTCCAAAATAGAGCCGCCGTCCGACCACGTCGCGCCCGCGTGGTTCGATCCGTTTCGATTGCCAACCAATATTGTTCCGTCCTCGTGAGGACGGTTACCCCATCGGTCGCGCTCAACGACCAGCAATGCTCATGCCAGACTGGCGACTGCTTTCGTCCTGCACGCCATCGCGTCGCGCCACGCTGGTCGACGTCGGCGTCAACCATATTTCGGCACGGATGTTGCTTTGGACGGTTCGCTCGCCGCGTATCTGCAACGACCTGCTACGCGGTGAGGCAAACGCTCGCCAGCGTTCCGACAAAAGACAGTTAATGCGCCGAATTCGGCACATGAGGTTGCCTGTGACAGCATCACCATTCTGGCCGGCTCCGCGCGCCGCCCGCAGCGCCGCAACCAGCGCGCTTGCCCGCAGCGCCAACCGGGCGCCTGCCCCGACAGGCCGCCCATCCTCCGGCGAAACATCGCTCATGGATGTGGTGGCGGCGATCCGCCATCGACTGCCGTCGATCGTACTGCTGACATTGCTGACGACATCACTCGGCATCGCCTACATCGCGATGGCAAAACCCGAATACACGGCCAGCAGCGCCATCTTCGTCGATCCCCGCTCGCGCCGGATCGTCAACGAAGACGTGCAACAGGGCGGCTTCGGCGTGGACACGTCTTTGTTCGAAAGCCAAGTGTCGATCATCGGCTCGGATGCGATCCTGCGGCGCGTGGTGAAGGCTGAAAAACTGACCTCCGACGCTGAATTCGCGCCGCTGCCGCGGGCAGGGCTTTTAGCGTCTGTGAGCGACAAGATCCGCGGTCCGCGCTCATCACTCGATCCCGTCGATCAAGCCGTCGAGTTGCTCGCCCGCAAAACCAAAGTGAAGCGGGCGCAGAACACCTACGTGGTCACAGTCGACGTGGCGTCCGGCGAGGCGACCAAATCGGCACGTATCGCCAATGCTATTCTGAAGGCCTACCAGGACGATCAGACAGCTGCCAAATCCGACGCGGCCTCGCGGGCGAACGCGGCCATCGACGGGCGGCTGGAAGAACTCAAGTCGCAGGTCCGCACCGCTGAATTGATGGTCGACGATTTCAAGCGCCAGAACCGGATCGTGACATCTGAAGGCGGCATGCTCAACGAACAGCAGCTGACCAAGCTCAATACCGAACTCGCGGCGGTCCGCGCGCAAGTCGCGACGAGCAAAGCCAGGCTCGACGAGTTGCAGGCGACATTGCGGCGCGGTGTCAGCCCCGATTCGTTGCCCGAGGCGATGGCATCGCCGGTGATCCAGCGGCTGCGCGAGCAACTCGCAACGGCCCAACGTCGCGAAGCGGCTTTGGCGAGCCAGTTGCAACCCCGTCATCCCGTGATGGCCGACGCCAACGCGCAGGTCGCCTCGGTGCGGACCCAGATCGTCGGCGAACTTCGCCGCATCACCGATCAGGTTCAGAACGAGTATCAGATCGCCGCCGGCCGCGAACGCGAAATCACCCGTACGCTCACGGACAGTCAACGAGAAGTGTCCGACACCACGACGTCGCAAATTCGCCTGCGTGAACTCGAGCGTGAGGCCGATGCGTCGCGCGAAGTATTACGCGCCTTTCTGGCTCGCGCGAAGGAAACGCAGGAACAAAAGGAAGTTCAGGTCGTCGAGGCCCGCGTCATTTCACCGGCCTCGGTGCCACCGCGCCCGTCGAACCCGAATGTACCGCTCGTGCTCGCGCTGTCGATCTTTTCAGGTCTCGGCCTCGGCATGCTGCGCGCGCTCTTGAAAGGCGCGCCGCAACTCGTTTCAGACGATGGCCGAACAAGTGCAGCCGGGCAGCGGCTCGCACTCGACGGGGCGACCCCGCCGATGAAAGCTCTCGGCACCATTCCGGCACTCGGACGCCGGGGCCCGCTCGAAGCCTTGATGACGACCAAGCGCCAGCTCGGGCCCTCGGATGTGCTGGCGGCTCTCGCAGACGGCAAGGCTCCGAACCATCAGATGTATCGAACCGGTGTCGAGCGAACGGCAAGCCGCTTGCGCGGGCTCGCACCAGCGGGTCAGCAGCAGATCGTGATCATGGTCTCGTCGGAGAAAGGCGTGGGTACGAGCCTGTCCGCTCTCGCCCTAGCCCATGTGCGGGCTGCAACCGGTGAACGCGTGTTGCTGATCGACGCGGCCTCGGCCGATCCCGCATTGTCGCTCGAATTCGCCGGTGACCTGCAACAGGACGAGCCCTGTATTCTCGACAGTAAGGAGCATCTGGCCGCAATCACATCGCGCGAACCCGACACCGGCCTGATGTTTCTGCCGATCGCCCTCGCGGACCTGCGC
>JANOAW010000690.1:0-6157 GCA_031411355.1 Hyphomicrobiaceae bacterium
CGGCCCTGCTGCAAAACCGACACGATGCACTCTTGAGGCCCGCATGCGTTATCTCATCGCCATGGTGACCGCGGTCTTGTGCGCGGCGATCGCGACTCTGTGGATTTCGTCACCCGTCGCAAGCTGGATCGTGCGCCAATACGAATTTGATACGCCCGACACCGTCGCGCAATTGCATGCGGCGGCGTTCATGGTCACCAACGTGGTCGCTTTGGTGTTTGGATTTCTGGCAGGCTGGGTCGCCGGTCGACCCTGGCGCGAGACATGACCGAGCGCTCGCCGAAATCGCCCTCGCAAATGCCGGTCGCCGACGCGCGTGCCGACGCGCGTGCCGTCGCGCTTGCGTCCGTATCGACGAAACGCGTCGGACTGGCCCTCGGTGGTGGGGGCGCTCGCGGCTTGGCCCACATCCTTGTGCTCGAGGCGTTCGACGAACTCGGTGTGACGCCAACCGCCATCGCCGGCACGTCGATCGGCGCCATCATCGGAGCCGGCGCCGCCGCCGGGTTGTCCGGCCACGCCCTCCGCGCCCATACCGAGGAAATTCTGTCGGCGCGCGTTGAACTTGTGCGCCAATTGTTTGCGGCACGCTCCGATCCGGTGTCGACGTTTCTGCGTTTTCTTCCGATCCGGTCATCGATGTTCAATGCCGAGAGCTTGATGGCGCTATTGTTGCCCAAGGCCGTGCCCAAGACCTTTGACGCCCTGACGATGCCGCTCGCCGTGGTCGCGACCGATTTCTACGCCCAGGAACAGTACGTCATGCGCGAGGGTCCGCTGCAACGCGCGATCGCCGCCAGCATGGCGTTGCCGGCGATCTTTTCGCCCGTCGTCATCGACGGCCGGCCGATGGTGGATGGCGGTCTGGTCAACCCGTTGCCGTTCGATCTGTTCGGGACCGACGTCGATATCACTGTCGCCATCGACGTCTCCGGTGCACCACGGCGGCGCGAGGACGGTGCTGCGCCCTCGCCCCTGGAAGTCATCATGTCGTCCTCGCAGATTTTCCAAAGGTCGATCGTGCGCGAAAAGTTGCGCGCCGTGCAGCCCGATGTCTTCATCGCAGCGCCGGTCGACGATTTCAGCGTGCTGGATTTTCATCGCTTCAAGGACATCCTGGCGGCGTCCGCGCCGTTGAAAGAGCAGCTCAAACGTCGGCTCGGGCCGATTCTCGACAGCGTCGCCGCTGAGACAGTTCAGCCGGATCAAGCGCAATTGGAAAAACCGAGCCGCTTGCCGAGACGCATTGCGGCGGCGGCGGCCTTGCTGCCGCGGCCGCGCAGAAAGAAGCGCTGACGCCACCGGCGTTTGCGTACCCGACCCCACACCCGACTTTGTATTTCGAGACAACCGCATGTCGACTGAATCCGTCAGCCCCCGCTATGTCGACCTGGATGCCTGGTCCAGTGCCGAGTTGATGGCCACCATGTGGGATGGCCAGATGGCGGCCGTGGCAGCCGTCCGGCCGGCTCTCGGCGCCATCGCGTCAGCCGTCGACGCCGCAGCCGAGCGGCTCGAGGCGACCGACACCGGGCGCCTCGTCTACGTCGGCGCGGGCACCTCCGGGCGGCTTGGCGTTCAGGATGGATCGGAGTTGCCACCGACGTTCCGTTGGCCGTTCGACCGCATCGTATTCCAGATGGCAGGCGGCCCGAGTGCTCTGTTGCGCAGTGCCGAAGGCGCCGAAGACAATGCCGATGCCGGCGCCGGCGAAATCGACGCAGCGCACGTCGGCACGCAGGATGTCGTCATCGGCATCGCAGCCAGTGGCGGCACGCCCTACACCGTTGCAGCCATCGCCCGAGCGCGCACACGCGGCGCTGTCACCATCGGCATCGCGAGTAATCCCGCATCCGCATTGTTACAGGCCGCGGCGTTTCCGATCCTGACCGAGACAGGCCCCGAAGTCATCGCCGGGTCGACCCGCATGAAGGCGGGTACGGCCCACAAAGTGGTGCTCAATCTGCTGTCATCCGGCATCATGGTGCGCCTCGGTCGCGTCCACGGCGGCATCATGGTCGACATGAAGCCGAGCAACATCAAGCTTCGCAAGCGCGCCGTCGCAATCGTGATGAGCATCGCCTCATGCAGCGATGCGCAGGCGACCGAGGCACTCGAGGCAGCGGGCGGCGACATCAAGACCGCCGTTCTGATCGCCAAGGGTCTGGACCGTCAGGCAGCGCAAGCACGGCTGGCTGCCACAAAGGGACGGCTGCGGGCGGCCATGTCAAACCTGTAGTCCGGTTTGCCCGCTAGTCGGCCGACGCAGCATCAAGCCCTGGCGCAAGGTCGTGCACACCTCGATATTCCGCTGATTGAAACCTTGATGCAGGAACGTGACGATCCCAGCGTTGGGTCGCGATTTGCTGGCACGGATGTCCTTCACGGTGGTGCGCACGTGAATCGTGTCGCCGGCGAAAACGGGCGCTGGGAATTTGGTCTCGGTCATGCCGAGATTGGCGACGGTCGTGCCGAGCGTCGTGTCCTGCACCGATAAGCCGATGACGAGGCCGAGAATAAACAGCGAGTTGAACAGCGGTTTGCCGAACTCGGTGCCCTTGCAATATTCGTGGTCGAGATGGATGGCGGCCGGGTTGTGCGTGGCGGTGGTGAACCAGACATTGTCGGATTCGGTTACCGTCCGACGGATTTCATGATCAAAGGTCTGCCCGACCTTGAATTGTTCAAACCAGAGGCCTGCCATGCGTCGCTCCTGCCCACGGGGGATCGTGTCGGCTCCTTGGTACAGCGCGACGCGAGGACTTCAAGGGCAGCGACGCAGCCTGGATCAGAAGCGTTTTTTGTATTTCGACACGAACGGGCCGAGAATGTCGGAATAATCGTCCGTCCACGCACGCAGTGCCCCGGCGTCAAGGTCGCTCGGGGTGCCGGTGCCGCGGAATTTGTCCAGCGTCTCCTTGCTGCGCGCGAACAAGGCGACCGTCGACGTCGACTGGGCGTAGCTGGTGGTATCGGCCGAATCATCCGAGACAATCAGCCCGTGCAGTCCCGGTATCAGCGGTGCCGTCGCCGACAACACAGCGTCGAGATCGAGATAGCGGTTGGAGATGTGCAACAAGGCGACGCCATCCGGTTTCAGCTTGGCCAGATACATTTTCAACGCCTCAGCCGTCATGAGGTGCACCGGCACGGCGTCGGACGAGAAGGCATCGACGATGATCAGATCGAACGTGCCGTTCGGCTGCTTGTCGAGCGTCAGGCGCGCGTCGCCGATGACGATGTCGGCGTTGGGTTGGCAGTTTTCCATGTAGGTGAACATGTCGGACTTGGTGGCGATGTCGATCATGACCGGATCGATTTCAAAGAAGGTCCACTTCTCGTCATCCTGCGCGTGGCAGGCGAGCGAACCGGAGCCGAGACCGATCACGCCGACACGCGGCTTCTGGCCGAGTGAGGTCGCGATTTCGCGGGTCACATCCACCGTCTTCGCCATCGGGCTGCCGGGATGATAATACGTCGACGGCGTGATGTCGGCGACGCTCTCGCCTTTCTCGTCACGCACACGCTGCGCGCCATGCAGCGTCGTCCCGTGCACCAGCGTGTTCCATTGGCCGTCGAACGACGTTTGAAGTTGCACCCGGTAGATGCCGAAATAACTGCGCTGGGCATTGCCGCGATTGACGCTCGTCTCGAGCCTCAGGATGACGGCAACCATCCCTGCCGCGAGCAGAAATTGGGCGAACGGAAACCGCGGGATGGCCAGCAGCAACAATCCGAGCATCGCGACGATGAAGCCGGCTGATCCCAGCGAAAACAACCAATTCAGCCAACGGCCGAGTTGCGTCAGCGGCCACGTGAACCAGAGGGCCGCGCGGGACGGAATGGATGCCGTGCTCGGCAGATACGATCCGGGATTGGGATAAAGCTCGACCACGGTCGGCCCCCACAGATACACGAGCAGGGCGGCGGCGAACAGGATCCACAGCACGAGGCCGCTCTCGAACAGGCGTTTGCCGTCGAACGGCTTCAAGCCGTCGACCGTCAATGCCCCGGGGCGGCACGCCATCGAGAGCGCGAGCAGGATCGGATATTCCCACACTTCCGAAAACAGTTTCGGCGCAAGCAGCGCCGCTGCCAAGCCGCCGAGTGCGCCACCGAGTGACATCCACAGATAGAACTCGGTCAGATAGCGCGGCGCCGGACGGGCCTCGTACAGGGTCCGGTGAGCGACCATCGCCGACGTGAAAAACACCAGCACACCGATGGGCGCGGTGACGAACCAGCCCTCGTTCTTGGTCTCCGACATTGTCAGCAGAGCGGCGACCACGGCGACGACATGGATGCCGAGCAACCATTGCTTCGGCGTCGGCGGCAGCAAGGCATAGGCGACCGCGAACACGACGGCCCCGATGGCCGCAGCCCCGATCGCCGTATCGACATTGAAGGTGATGCCGAGCCGGCTTGATAACGCGTAGCAGAGTCCGGCTGAGATGCCGCCGACCAGTACGGCGAGCGGCGGAAATGCCAACATCTTCTCCCGAAAGACGAGCACGAACGTCAGCAGATACAAGGCCAGCGGCAGCACCCAAAGCAGGGGCGCCGACGCGACGTCAGTGGTCACGTGGGTCGTGAACGCCGTCAACAGCGCGGACGGAACGAATGCCAATCCGATCCAGGCCAGCCGACGGGCCCATGTTGGCTTGGCAGCACCAGCCGTCGGCGCCGCAATGACACGCGCTGACGCAGCCGCTTGCGTGCCCATGACCAACCAGAACAACAGCGCGATGGAGGCAACGAGCAGCCCGAATCCGACCGCCCAAAAGCCCGCGAGCGCGCTCACGCCATAGGCCGGCTCGAGCACGAAGGGGTAGGCGAGCAAGGCGATCAGGCTGCCGAGATTGCTCGCCGCATACATGAAATACGGATCTTTCGCCTGCGCGTGTCCCGTGCCGGCGAACCAGGCCTGGAACAGCGGCGCATTGGCCGCCACGGCGACGAACGGCAGCCCGACAGCAACCGTGAACAATCCGATTTGCCACATATACGGCTCGCCCGCAGCCGGCGGTTCACCAAACCATTGCGGCACCTGGATCGGCAGGGCCACGAACGCGAGCAGACATAGCCCAAGGTGGATAAACCCCGAAATGCGTGTCGGCACGAACGTGATCAGAGCGTGCGCGTAACAATAGCCGACCAGCAGCGCCGCTTGGAAAAAGAACATCGCCACAGCCCACACCGACGGCGATCCGCCGAGCACGGGCAGCACCATTTTGGCGAACATCGGCTGGATCGAAAACAACAGCAGTGCCGACAGAAACGTCGTCGCAGTGAACGCCCACAGCGTGCCGGCTCCACTGCGAGCGCCGATATCGGCCCCCGTGCCGGAGGCCATCGCGGCGGCGTCATGCGAAACGGGCGTTTGGTCTGGCGGTGCGTCCGTCATGCTGCAGGCAACTCACTCGATGAGACAAACGAAAGACGAGACAAACAGATAGGCCGCATACCGGCCGAGACGAGCCGACGCAGCCACGACCGATGCCAACCCACCACGAAGTCCGTCACGTCAAGGTGACAGGCGCGCCGACCTTCGGCACCACGACATGATGTCCCTTCATGTTCGCCGTGAACGCATCCGCGCTTGGGTCGAGCATGCCAGCGAACGTACCGTAGTGGCAGGGGATGATCGTCGAGAAGGTAAAGAACCGGCGGCACGCGAAAGCTGCAGCCCTGGCACCCATGGTGAAACGGTCGCCGATCGGCAATATGCCGATCACGGGCTTGTAGAAGTCCTGGATCAGTTGCATGTCGAGCGACAGGCCGGTGTCACCTGCCACATAGAGCGTCTTTCCGTTTTCATGCTTCGGCTCGATGATGAAACCCGCAGGATTGCCGAGATAGATTGGCTTGCCATCCACAATATCGGAGGAGGAATGCCAGGCGTTGACGAAGATCACGTCGAAATCGTCAAATGAAATGCGGCCGCCGTGATTGCCGGGGCTGTATTTCTCGACACCCTTTGCGCCAAGGTAATTGCAAATTTCAAAGTTGGAAACAAGCGTTGCACCGGTGGCTTTCAGGATATCGACCGAGTCACCGATATGGTCGCTGTGGCCATGCGTGAGGAGCAGATGCGTGCAGTCCTTCGAGGCGATCTGCCAATCGGTTTTCGCTGCCGGATTTCCTGTAATGAACGGGT
>JANOAW010000691.1:0-3565 GCA_031411355.1 Hyphomicrobiaceae bacterium
AGCGTGAAAGCCGCGAGCGATGTCTATTCCCCGGTATCGGGTGAGATAATGGCGATGAACGAAAACCTCGCGGGCATGCCGGCACTCGTCAACGAGGAAGCCGAGGGCAAAGGCTGGTTCTTCAAGATCAAATTGTCGAACACAGCCGAACTCGACGCACTGATGGACAAGGCCGCCTACGAAAAATTCTGCGCGAGTGCGTGACGGCATGTGCTTCGGACTTCGGCCGACGTCGGACACTATCAGGGATAACCCATGCGCTATCTGCCTCTGACCGATCCCGATCGCGCGGCCATGCGCGCCAAGATCGGCATTGCCCACATCGACGAACTGTTCGCATCGGTGCCGCCTACGACACTGTTGAAAGCGTTGCCGGACCTGCCGACGGCCAAGGGCGAAGCCGAGGTCGAACGGGCGTTGTCGCGGCTTGCGCAACAGAACACCGCGGCGTCGAGCGTGCCGTTTTTCATCGGGGCCGGCGCCTACAAGCATCATGTGCCGGCAACCGTCGACCATCTGATACAGCGCAGCGAGTTTCTGACCAGTTACACCCCGTATCAGCCCGAAATCACACAAGGGACGCTGCAATATCTGTACGAGTTCCAGACCCAGGTCGCCTTGCTGACGGGGATGGATGTCGCCAACGCCTCCATGTTCGACGGCTCGACCGGTGCGGCCGAAGCCGTGCTGATGGCGCACCGTATCACGCGCAAAAAAACCGCCGTCGTGTCAGGCAATCTGCATCCACACTACGCCGACGTGATAAAAACGCTGTCGCACCATTCGGGTAACACCGTAACGTCGCTCGCACCCGCGCCGGCCGGTGGCGAGGATATCGCAACTCGGATCGATGCCGCGACGAGTTGCGTCGTCGTGCAGTACCCAGACGTGTTCGGTCATGTGCGCGACCTCGCCCCGATCGCGGACGCAGCCCACAAGGTCGGCGCGCTGCTGATTGTCGTGACCACCGAAATCGTCGCGCTCGGCGCCTTGAAATCACCGGGCGAGATGGGTGCCGACATCGTCGCAGCCGAAGGACAATCGATCGGCAACGGCCTGAATTTCGGCGGGCCATACGTCGGCTTGTTCGCGACCCGCGACAAGTTCGTGCGCCAGATGCCCGGCCGCCTGTGCGGCGAAACGGTGGATGCGGAGGGACGGCGCGGGTACGTGCTGACGCTGTCGACGCGCGAACAACACATCCGCCGCGAAAAGGCGACCAGCAACATCTGCACCAATTCGGGCCTGTGCGCCTTGGCCTTCACGATCCACATGACTCTGCTTGGCGAACACGGCCTGAGACGTCTGGCCGCCCTCAATCACGCAAATGCCTGCGATCTCGCGGACCGTATCGCCAAGGTGAAGGGGGTGGAGGTCATGACGCCGGCGTTCTTCAACGAGTTCACCATCCGGGTAAAAGGCGACGCGGTCGCCGTGATCGACAAGCTCGCAGCCAAGGGTGTGCTCGGCGGCGTGCCGTATGCGCGACTGGTGCCTGGCACACATACCGACCTCATCCTGGTCGCGGCCACCGAAGTGAACACAGACGACGATCGGGCCGCTTATGCCAAGGCGCTGGCGGAGGTGGTGTAATGCTACTCAAGCCATTGGGTCTAGACAACGCGACTGCGCTTAATGGCTCACCGGCGCCGATACGGAAAGCACGTCGACGCCTCGAGCTTCAGACCGAAGTGCCTGGCGAGCGCCGCGATCGCGTCGCCGTGCGCCGGGTAGGGATCGGCATTGGCGGGACCGACGATGATCGGGCGGAAGGCCCGCTCGTCCTTGCCGGCGGGCGGCAGCATGGCGGTGGCGAGCGGCTGCCCATTGGCGTCACGCAACGTCAGGAACATAGGCATTGTGCGGTGGATGAAGTCTTTCCGTCCGATGCTTTGTTCGATCGCACGCAACCCAGCGGCCGGCGTGTAGCTCTTCAGCGTCTTGTCGTAAGACTCGCGGAAAAAGCGCTCGACAGCATGGTTCATGGCCTGGGATTCGAGCGCGGCCTCGCCCGAGCCTTCGATGCGGAACCAAGTCCTCGTCCCCGCGTCGCAAACGTAAATCATGCTCGCCCCCGGCCAACGCCAACTGCCGATCTGGCGACACTAGCGAAAAAATTGCGGCGAGAGAACGAACGCGTGCCGTTGATCGACTTGGACGACTGCCTCCCACGTGTCTGCGCGGCCCGCTGTCGATAAGCCCGCTGTCGATAAGCCCGGTGTCGATAAGCCCGGTTTCGATAAGCCCGACGTCGATCCGTCCGACTTTGAAATGAGACATTGACCCATGACCATGAACACCGTCGGCCGACCAACCAATCCAGGCTTTGCAGCCAAGCCGCAGGACGTGACGTTTTCCGGCCATCGCGGTCTTGATCACGAGGAGCCGTTGCTGTTCGAGCGGGGGCGCACGGACGTATCCGGCGTCGATCTGCCGGACGCGCCGAAACACACATCACGCCTCGGCGGCTTGCACCGCACCGGCGAGATCGGCCTCCCCGGCCTCTCGGAGCCCGAGACCATGCGCCATTACGTGCGTCTCAGCCGCAAGAACTATGCGATCGACAGCGGGTTGTACCCGCTCGGCTCATGCACGATGAAGCATAACGCGCGCCTGAACGAAAAAATGGCGCGGCTACCCGGGTTTGGCGACATTCACCCGCTGCAGCCGCCGCAGACCGTGCAAGGCGCGTTCGCACTGATGCACCAGCTCGCCCACTATCTGATGGTGCTGACGGGCATGCCAGCCGTGACCCTGTCGCCTAAGGCCGGCGCTCACGGCGAACTCGCGGGCATGCTGGCCATCAAGGCCGCCCACGATGCGAAAGGGTCAAAACGCAATATCGTGCTGGTGCCTGAATCCGCGCACGGCACGAACCCGGCAACGGCTGCGTTCATGGGCTACGTGGTGAAGACCATTCCGGCCAAAGACGATGGCACCGTGGCGGTCGAGGCGGTGAAAGCCGCCCTCGGCCCGAACGTGGCGGCGATCATGCTGACCAACCCCAACACGTGCGGTCTGTTCGAGCCTGACGTGGTCGAGATTGCCAAGGCGGTGCATGCGGCCGGCGCCTATTTCTACTGTGACGGCGCCAACTTCAACGCCATCGTCGGCAAGATCAGGCCGGGCGACCTCGGCATCGACGCCAGGCACATCAATCTGCACAAGACCTTTTCGACCCCCCATGGCGGCGGCGGCCCCGGCTCGGGGCCGGTGGTCTTGTCGGCAGCGTTGGCGCCGTTTGCGCCGTTGCCGTTCGTGACGAAAACCGGCGGCTCATTCGCCAATATCGAACACGTCACCGCCGGCGAGGCGGCCAAGCCCTTTGGTCGCCTGACCGCATTCCACGGCCAGATGGGTATGTTCGTGCGTGCGCTGACATATATGCTGTCACACGGTGCCGACGGCATGCGGCGTGCCAGCGAAGACGCCGTGCTCAACGCCAATTACATCCGCGCGTCGCTGCGCGACGTCATGAGCCAGCCCTTTGGCGATCAGGCCTGCATGCACGAGGTTCTGTTCGACGACGCATGGCTGATGGATACCGGCGTCACCACGCTCGATT
>JANOAW010000692.1:0-1980 GCA_031411355.1 Hyphomicrobiaceae bacterium
AGCCGACATTGGTGGCGAGTGTGGAGTTGCCGACGCCGTAGGAAGAGACGCTGGCCGTGCCCGACCAGCCGCCGAGCGTAACGCGCGTGTCGGCTTTCACGTCGGTCGCCGACGTCTGGCGGCCACGAATGTTGGCGTAGCCCCACTGATTGGAAATCGAAGTCGAGTTGGCCGCGGCGGTCGTGGCGGCCGTCACATCCCAGGCGCGGTACTGGTAGACGTCGGTGGTCGCTTCGGAAGCAGGCCCCCACGATTGCTGGTCGTATTTGGCGGTGACCGTCGACGTCGCAGACTCTGAGCTCCAGGCGTTCACGGCCGCGGAGGCGCCGGCGACCGTGCGGCCGGTGCAGCAGGCGTCAACGTCGGTGACAGCACGGACAGAATTGGTCGCGAATTGCTCGACGTCGCCATCGAGGTCGCCATGGTCGGCGGCGGTGGCAAGGTTGTTGGAGGCGGCGCTTGATGCGGCCGAGATGGTGCGGGCGTTACCGGTTTCGACTTTCGTATAGGCGTTGACGTCGCCGCCGCGCGCCGACTGATATGACTTGAATCTTAGGTCGCCATTTTCGGTTTGCGCCTGAGCCGAGTTGGCCTGCGCGGTCGAAAGGGCTATCGCGTCGGTATGCACCGTGCCGGTGCGCAGCTTGGCGATCGATGAGGTCGTGCCCGTCATCTGCTGCGCGCTATCGGCGTCGAGGCCGCCGGTGATGTTGGCGCCGGAAACGGAGTTGCCGGCAGCTGTCGCCGCGGCGCTGGCCGAATGCGCATCGGCTTGCGAGACGACATTGATGTCAGCGATGACGTCGCCCCACTGGATCTGTCCATTGAGGGCGGTCGAAGTCTGGGCCAGGGCAGGCGCCGCGAGCACGCAGACAAGCCCAGCGGTTGCAGCAAGGCGGATGATCAGCGTCATGATGGGTTCTCCCCCGACCCGTCGCGTTACGATTTACGGCCGCGCAACGTAGCCTTCACACCTTCGTCGCGGTTCGCGTTCCAGCGGTTCGGATCAGCCCGGCTGGTGGCGTCAGCAGCGAGAGTTCCGTCACGTTGAGCGATGGCGGAGCCGGTTACGGACTGCGCGGATTTCATGCCGGAGGCGTCTTCCGCGAGAGCCGCGCAGGGATCGGAGTTGGCGACGCCGTAGAGATTGGCGGTCATTTCGAGAACGGCCCGTTCGATGGTCGAGCGGACGGCAAGCTGGATCGGCTCCATGGCGCGTTCACCGACGCCGATGTCGAACACGTTGCCGTTGGCGAAGTCGAAGATGCCGGCGGAGATTTCACGGCCGATGATCTGCTTCTGATAGGAGATCACGTCCTCGACGACGAGCGTCTTGGTGTTCACCAGGCGTAGATCGACGCCGACGTTGATGACGAACAGCTTGAAGCCGGCATGGCCTTTCATATCGTCGGCGTCGAGGTCGCCGACGAAAGCGTCGGCGCCGAGCGAGCGGATGTTCGAGTTAAGTTCGGTGATGCCGCCGACGAAATAATAGTCGGAGCCGGGAATTTCGCCGGCCATGATCTGGCGGAAGTCGGGGGAGTCCTGCGTTGCGGCAGCCGAGTCAGATCCGATCAGCTTGTTGTTGGCGTATTTCAGTTCGAGTTCGGACACCGACGTGTCGAAGCGTTCGACCAGCTTCGCGCCAGCTTTCGAGAAAGCAGACATCGCCATGAGAGATGCGCCCTGCGTGACCTTGCGGCCGCCTTCGACGTCTTCCTTGCCGGTGTAGTCGAGCACGCGGCCGACCGCGATGCGCGGAGCGGGCTTGTTTGTCGCGCGTGCATAGTTGGCCATGCAGACCAGCGCGGTTGAGTACGGCGTCGGGTTGGCGGTGACCGGCGCGCTGCCGATCGGGCTGGCGTAGAGGCCCTGATCGTTGGCGAACGGGGTCACGCAGCCCGTCAGGGCGAGCATGCTGGAGGCAGCAGCGGCGATGTTGAGGCGCAGGTTCATGGCAGGTCGAGCTTTCCGTTCAGG
>JANOAW010000693.1:0-6772 GCA_031411355.1 Hyphomicrobiaceae bacterium
TTCGGGTGCCCTGGTCGCTTCCCGGAAGCAGATGGACATCGTCGGTTTTGTCTGGCTCGGCATTGTCACCGGCATCGGGGGCGGCACGGTGCGCGATCTTCTGCTTGGCGTTCCCGTTTTCTGGGTGCGGGATTCCATTCATGTCGTGACGTCAGCCGCCGCCTCGGTCGCGGTGTATTTGACCGCGCATATCCCCCAATCTCGCTATCGTCTCCTACTCTGGCTCGACGCGATCGGCCTCGCGATGGTGACGGTGGCTGGGACGGCGAAGGGGCTCGACGCCGGGGCAGGCCCGGTCAACGCGATCGTCATGGGGGTCATCACAGCGGCCCTCGGCGGCATCATCCGCGACCTGCTCGGGGGCGAGCCGTCCATCATCCTGCGCAAGGAGATCTACGTTTCTGCATCACTTCTCGGCGCACTCATTTACGTCGGCCTGATCGGGCTTGGCGTCAGTCGTGAAGTCAGTGCCGTGCCAGGGTTCGCGGTCGCGTTGGCGGTGCGCGGCATGGCCATGACCTATGGATGGTCTATGCCGACCGATCGGTCTAGAGCAGGTCGATCACAAGACAGTTGACCGCAATCCTGCTGTGTCTCTCCTTGCCAACTGTAGGCAGTCGCATTGTTGACAGTTGGCGGCGACAAGGTTAGGTTCCAGCCGACTGTCGAACGTTTTGAACGACGACGTGTCAATCCCAGCAAGGGACTAAGATGGCCGAGCCGCTTTACGCCAACGTCGTCAGACTGCCCCCGAAATTGAGCCTGTCGACGAGTGTGCGCGAACAACTCGTCCGGCTCATTGTCGTCGGCACGTTGAAGCCGGGCGATCGGATCAACGAGGTTCAGATCGCCACGTCGCTCGGCGTCAGTCGCGGTCCCGTGCGCGAGGCAGCTCGCGAACTGGAAGGTCAGGGTTTGCTTGTCAGCCGCCCGAACCAGGGGTTCTTCGTCGCGACATTCTCGGGGCAGGATATCGTCGACCTTTACGAGGTACGGGATTGGATCGAAAGCGCCATCGTCAACGACATCACCAAGTATGGCGCGGCTGATAGCTTGAAGTCGATCCTGGCCGATGTCGACAGCATCGATTGCTCGTCGCAAGTCGCATTCGCCGAAAGCCTCTTCGCCCATCGTGTCCGCATGCTCGAGCGCGTACACAATCGTCTTCTCGCGAAGCAGGCGCTCGGCCTCTACCGCAAGTTCCTGCTTGTCATCGCTTTGATCAATGTCGACGATGCGAAGCAGCGCATGACGCGCATCGTCGATTTCCTCCGCAAGTTCTGGACGTTTGTCGGCAAGGGCCAGAAAGCCGAGGCGATCGAGCTCCTCCTTGAGGAAAACAGGCACTGGTGTGCGAACGTTGCGACACGCTTTCCGGACGACAGCGTTCGCTCAGCGGCTCAGTAGCCTCCATCACTTCAGCGTCGCTCTTCGCCCCGTTCAAGGAGCCTGCCCATGTCCCTCCAACTCTACTACGCCCCTGGTGCCTGCTCGTTCGTGCCGCATGCGTTGCTTGAGATCGCGGGCGTCCCGTTCGAAGCGAAGGTGGTGAAGCTGCACAAGGGCGAGCAGTCGACGCCCGAATACCTGGCCATGAACCCGCGGGGACAGGTTCCCGTACTGGTCGACAATGGCACGGTGATCACGCAGATCCTGGCCATCGTCGGCTACATCAACGACAAGTACGCAGGCGGTCGCTTCCTGCCGGCAGACCACCTGGCCAAAGCCAAGGTGATGGAGCGCCTCGCCGTATTCAACAACACGGTGCACCCTACGTTCACGCATGTGTTCATGCCGGGTAAGTTCACCGACGACAAGTCAGCCCAAGGTGCCTTTCGTGCCTACAATGCTGCTCGCTATCGCGAGCATCTCGGCGATGTAGACGTGCTGTGCGCCACGGCGAACCCGTGGCTCGGCGGCGCCGAGATCGGCCCGCTCGACCTCTACGCACTCACCCTGATGCGCTGGGGCGGCTTCGCGGGCATCGCCCCCAAGTCGTGGCCGCACCTGTGGCCGCACGCAAATAAGGTCGCCCAGCACACCGCGGTCGCGAAAGTCGTTGAGCGCGAGCGCCTCGACCTCGACGTCAAGCCGATGGTGTGAGCCACGTCGTGATGGTGCGAGCAACACCTGTGTTGCTCCTGGGCATTGCGTCCGCTTTTAGAGTGACTCAACTTTGTGCGGTGCACAGCGTGCCGCGCTGCGCACGGCAGCACATTGACCCCGAGCCGTTGATTCCGTGGTTGTGCGCCCTCTGACTGCTTGGCATCTTCAAGCGGACGGTTAGCGGGACTGGCGCGTTCGTTTGCTGTCGAGTGGTGCCGCGATTGACAGACTGTTTCGAAATGCGGTCAGCAGAGGGCTTTCCGTTCCGGCCAGCGTCATGGAGTAGAGGTCCATCGTGGCGTCGCCTCGGGTCGCCTTCAAAGCCCTATAGGTTATGTGCGGCATGTGCAGGTTGGCAAGCGAGCGCGGCACGAGGCAGACGCCGTCTCCGCTTGCCACCATGGCGGCGGCGATGATCAGGTCCTCGCTCTCGTGCGCAACATTCGGCTCGATGTCGTTGGCGCTGAACAGGTCGAGAATCTTTGCCGAAATCCGCGACCCTGGCGCCGAATTGACAACGAGGGGCACGTTCGCGAGCGAGTGGATATTCACGGACGTGTGGGCTGCGAGCGCGTGCGTCTCGGGAAGTGCGACGAACAACGGCTCGCGCGCCACCACTTCGACATGGATGTCCGGATCGACTGGCAACAGGCGTTCAAATGCGATCTGGATGCGCCCCTGCCTCAACGCCAACACTTGCAGCGGTGTCTGGCCGGGATGGAGGACCACTTTCACGTCGGGGTGGCTGCGGCGGAAGTCGTGCAGGATACGCGGCACGACATCAAACATGGCGGACCCATAGACGCCGATGTCGAGACGACCGACTTGCCCCTTGCCAGCGCGCTGCGCGCGCTCCGTTGCGGCCTCCAGCATGGCGTTGATGGAGCGCGCGTCGCGCAGCAGCTCGTTGCCGGCATCGGTCAAGTCGACGCCGCGCGATGTCCGAGTGAACAAGGCCACGCCGAGCCGGTCTTCCAGCTGCTGGATCTGCCGTGTCAGCGGTGGCTGTGACATGTGCAGCCGCTTCGCCGCCCGACCGATGTTGCGCTCCTCGGCGACGGTGACGAAATATCTGAGTTGGCGCGTGTCCATGTCACCTGCCTTCATACCTCTGAGGTATCGATCCGAACCTACATCGTATTGGACGGCATGTCGCCCACCTGCTTGAATCTGGCGGATGACGGGTGGAGTCTTCGATGCTGCGTCCAGTCGAAAATGATGTCCGCGAGTTGAAGAGCCTGACCGGGCTCTGGCGCTTCGCCATCGACGCGGGAAGCCGCGGACGCAAGGACCGCTGGTGGCGCGGGTCGCTCGCAGACGCCCGCGAGATCGCCGTCCCATCAAGTTATAACGACCTGTTCGCCGACGCCGCCATCCGCAATCACGTCGGCGATGCCTGGTACCAACGCGAGATGCGCGTGCCCGCTGGCTGGGCCGGGCAACGCATCGTGCTCCGCTTCGACGCCGCGACTCACCGTGCAACCGTCTGGCTCGACGACATCGAGATCATGAGCCACGAGGGCGGCTACACCCCGTTCGAGGCCGACGTGACGGCGCATGTGCGGCCGGGGCAGGCGCACCGCCTCACCATCGTCGTCAACAACGAGCTGCATTTCAACACCATTCCGCCGGGCCGCGTCGTCACGCTCGCCGACGGACGCCGCAAGCAGCAGGTGTTCCACGACTTCTTCAATTTCGCCGGCCTGCATCGACCGGTCTGGCTGTACACAACGCCAAAGACGCACATCGCAGACGCCACAGTTGTCACCGACTACAAGGCCGGCGGTTCTGCGACGGTCGACTACCGCGTCGCGACCAGCGGCGCCGGTAAGACTCGCGTCTCGTTGCGCGATGCGGCCGGCGAGATCGTCGCTCGGGGGGACGGGGCGGCTGGAACATTGAAGCTCGCTCGCGCAACACCATGGCAGCCGGGCAAAGCTTATCTGTACAGCCTCGAAATCGAACACGCAGGCACCGACGGTATCGACCGTTACGCGCTCCCGGTAGGCATCCGCACGATCGAGGTCGACGGCGCAAAGTTCCTGATCAACGGCCAACCCTTCTATTTCCGCGGCTTCGGCAAGCACGAGGACAGCGCCATCCGCGGCAAGGCCCATGACGACGCGCTCATGGTGCACGACCACGCCCTCATGAATTGGCTCGGCGCCAACTCCTACCGCACCGCTCATTACCCCTATGCCGAGGAGATGCTCGACTACGCCGACCGCAACGGCATCGTGGTGATCAACGAGACGGCGGCGGTCGGGCTCAACATGATGCTCGGCGCGCGCCTGTCCGGCGCCACGGATCTGCCGAGCGAACAATACGCGCAAGGCTGCATCGACGCCAAGACGCAGGCGACGCATATGCAAGCCATCAAAGAGTTGATCGCACGCGACAAGAACCATCCTTGCGTCGTCCTGTGGTCGATCGCCAATGAGCCGGATCTGAAGCCGAAGGGCTCGCGCGAATACTTCGCGCCGCTGCTTTCTGAGGCGAAACGGCTTGATCCGTCGCGGCCTGTGACCTTGGTCAACATCATGTTCAACAGCGTTGATGACGACAGCATTGCCGACATGTGCGACGTCATCTGCCTCAATCGCTACTGGGGCTGGTACACGAACGACGGCGATCTCATCTCAGCTGAGCAGATCCTTGATGCAGAGCTGTCGGCCTGGGCCAAGCGGCACAAGAAGCCGATCATTGTCACCGAATACGGCGCGGACACGATGCCGGGCCTGCATTCGGTCACAGGCGAGATGTGGACGGAGGAATTCCAGAACGACTTCTTGCACATGTATCATCGCGTGTTCGACCGTCATCCGGCGGTCGTGGGCGAACATGTCTGGAATTTCGCCGATTTCGCCACCGCCCAGGGCGTGATGCGGGTCGGCGGCAACCGGAAGGGCGTGTTCACGCGCGATCGAACGCCCAAGGCCGCGGCTCATCTGTTGCGCGCGCGCTGGACGGCGAGAAAGCCAGACAAAGACTGAAAAGCATCACTTGAGCCGGCGCAGATCGGCAACCGAACTCGGAGGAAACCTTATGAAACGCATCTTCACGACGGCCGCTCTCCTGGCGCTGCTGGCCGCATCGTCAGCACAGGCGCAGACCAACACGGTCGAAGTCTTGCATTGGTGGACGGCGGGTGGCACGGCGGCCGCCGTGGCCAAGTTCAAGGAATCGGCCAAGGCGCTCGGCGTCGAGTGGAAGGACGTCGCCATCGCCGGCGATGGCAATCAGCGCACGCTTCTGCGCGCTCGTGTCATGAAGGGCGATGCGCCCGCCGCCGCTCAGATCAGCATGGATCTGGTCGAATATGGTGATGATCCTGCGAAACTCTACTCGATCGATGCCATCGCCAAAGCCGGGAATTGGGACGCGGTGTTGCCACCGCAGGTGCAGAAGTTCGTCAAGCTGAACGGCGCCAACTACGTCGCCGTGCCGCTCAATATCCATCGCCAGAGCATCATGTTTTCCTCAGACGCGGCGCTGAAGAAGATCGGCGCGACGGCTCCGGCCAAGGACTGGGACGAGATGTTCGCGCACCTCGACAAGGCGAAAGCCGCCGGCATCACTCCGTTTGCTTGGGGTAACCCGCAGGTGCTGACAATCGTGTTCAACCAAGTCGCGCTGGCCGCCATGGGGCCGCAGCTCTACTCGAAAGCCATGATCGACGGCGATGAGGCAGCGCTCAAGAGCCCCGAGATGGCAAAGGCGTTCGACACCTACCGCAAGCTCGCCGGTTATGCCGACAAAAGCGCCGTCACGCGTCGTTGGAACGAAGGCACGCAGAGCGTGATCAAGGGCGAGACCCTGTACCAGATCATGGGTGATTGGGCGAAGGCGGAATTCTTTGCGGCGAAACAGGAGCCGGGCAAGGACTTTTACTGCACGGCCGCTCCGGGCACGCAGAACTCGTACTACTTCAACACCGACTCGATCTTGTTCTTCAAGTCGCGCACCGACAATCCCGAGGCCAAAGGCAAACTCGCGCAGATGCTAATGGACCGGCAGGTGCAGGAAGACTTCAACATCGTCAAAGGTTCTGTGCCGGCCCGTACCGACGCCGACATGTCACGTTTCGATGCCTGCTCGAAGGCGAGCTACGCCGACTTCAAGGCGGCCGGCCAAGCGGGCACACTGGTGCCATTCCCAGCCATGTTGATGGCGGCGTCCCGCTTTGGTGCCGTCAACGACGTGATCGTGCAGTACTATGCCAAGCCGGACACGGCAACCGCCGATGCCGTCGCGAAAATGATCTCGGCCATGAAGAACTAGCGCGAAGCCCTATTGCAGGTGTCCGGCATCCGGCCGGACACGCAGGTGCTCCCATGCCCGCTACAACGTCCTCTTCCGCTCGACTGGAGCGCTGGCTGCCGCGACTGGTGCTTGCGCCGGCGTTCTTGCTGGCGATGCTGTTCTTCTACGGCCTGTCAGCCTGGATCATAGCGTTGTCGCTGACGCCGACCAAGGGCCGCATCATCTGGCAGTGGGGTGGATTCGAGCAGTACGCGCGCCTGTTCGCCGACGAGGCGTGGCGCGCATCGCTGATCAATCTCGCCCTGTTCCTGCCGATCGCCATTGGTATTCCGCTGCTGCTCGGCGCCCTGCTGGCGGTCCTGCTCGACCAGCACGTGCGCGGCGAGGGCGCGTTGCGGACACT
>JANOAW010000694.1:0-2795 GCA_031411355.1 Hyphomicrobiaceae bacterium
CGTCCCGCGCAAACACCGCGCCGTCACGGATTTCACGCCGCGTGTCGTCGAGCGTGACCAGCACGCTGGCATTCTTGACGAGGAGTGTCGGCATGGTCAGGCCTCTGTCGAACGACGCCCGCGGCGTCACGCCTTGTGGACCGAAATTGAGACTGCGGGAAAGAGGTCTGCGCGCACCGAAATCGGGCACGTACGTGCTCGTGGGTAGTATCTCGCCTTGGTCCGCAAATCCGTGTAATCCGCCCGCGTGACGCCACGCGCCGGAGATGCCGATGCCGCTCGAAATTCATCAATTTCCCTGCTTGTCGGACAACTACGGTGTGCTGATCCGCGACCCCGAACGCGGTGTCGTGGCTTCGATCGATGCGCCGGATGCCGGTGCTGTCCGCACGGCGTTGGCCGACACCGGATGGCGCTTGAGCTATATTCTGACCACACACCACCATCATGATCACACGGCCGGTAATCTTGCCATCAAGGCTGAGACCGGATGCGTGATCATCGGGCCGCGCGGGGAAGCTGAAAAGATTCCGGGTATCGATACCCAGGTTGGAGAGGGCGACGCGTTCAGGCTCGGAGGCTACCGGGTCGAGGTTTTCGAAACGCCGGGCCACACCCTCGGCCACATCGCCTTTCATGTGCCGCAGGCGCAGGTCGCCTTCGTCGGCGATACGCTGTTCGCCATGGGCTGCGGCCGTGTCCTCGAAGGCAGCATGGAGCAGATGTGGTCGTCGGTTGCCAAGGTGGCGGCGCTCCCACCCGAGACGATGCTCTATTGCGGCCACGAATACACGCTCGCAAATGCCAGGTTCTGCCTCGCGATCGAGCCGGAAAACAACGCGCTCGCGGCCCGCGTGGCCGAGGTCGAGGCGTTGCGGGCGGCTGGCAAGCCGACGCTTCCGACGCGGCTCGATCAGGAACTGGCGACCAACGTATTCCTGCGCGTGAACAGCGCCGCGATCCGCACGCGCCTCGGTCTCGAGGGCGCCGACGACTGGAAGGTGTTCGCCGAACTGCGCGAGCGTAAGAACCGCGCCTGACGCTCGATAAACCCGTGTTCACCCCCGTATTCACCCCCGTGTTCGACGGTGACGCATGCTGCCGGCACTCACACACCCGAGCCTCGACGGCGTGCCGCATGGCTTTTTTGGCCGTCGTGGCGGCGTCTCCGCCGGTCTCTACGACAGCCTGAATTGCGGGCTCGGCTCCAAGGATGATGCCGCGTCGGTGCGTGCCAATCGCGCGTTGGTCGCCCACCACCTCGGTGCGCCGGATGCGCCGATCCTGACCTGCCATCAAATTCATTCGGCGGAGGTGGTGGTGGTCGAGGCGGCGTGGGCTCATTCAGCGCAGCCGAAAGCCGACGCGCTCGTCACCTGCACGCCGGGATTAATCCTCGGCGCGCTGGCGGCGGATTGCATGCCGATTCTGTTCGCGGATCCCCAGGCCGGCGTGGTCGGCGCCGCGCACGCCGGCTGGAAAGGCGCGCGCGACGGCGTCGAGGCCGCGACCCTGCGCGCCATGGAGCGCATCGGGGCGGATCGTCGGCGCATCCACGCTGTCATTGGCCCGTGCATCAGCCGGGACGCTTATGAGGTCGGCCCCGAATTTGTCGCAGGCTTTCTGGCCGTGGATGCCGGCGCAGCCCGATTTTTCACCACGCCCGGAAATGGGGCCAAACCACATTTCGACCTACCGGGCTTCATGCTGGATCGGTTGACCAAGGCCGGCATCGCGTCCGCGCAGTGGGTCGGCGCCTGCACGTATGCGGGGCCGAACGCCTATTATAGTTATCGCCGCGCGACTCATCTCGCCGAGCCGGACTACGGTCGCCAGATCGCCGCGATCAGGTGTCCGCACTCGTGAGCCGACCCGCTTATGTGCCGACTTGGAGCAGATTCGGACCAATCGTCGGTTTTCCACAGCCAAGTCTTTGGGCGATGATGATTTGCACTGCCAATTGTCGCCGCAATCATCTGTCGAAGCTGGACGGTCGGCATTAGCCTCGCTACACAAGATCTTGTGCGTACCGGATCGAGAAGCGCCGCAGGGTTCGTACGACGGCAGCCGGGGGACGACATTCTGTTTGAGGGGGACGTCATCGTGACGACCATCCATGTGCCCATGGGTCAACGGCGCCTCTGTGCCTCGACCAAACGTTTTCTATCGCTCGCGGCGGCGGCCATGATGTTGGCCGGCTGTGCGTCTGAAAACGCGCTCAATTCTGTTGGCCCCGAAGCCAGTCTCGTGCCGCCGGCCTCAGCCACACCGGCGCAGCCGACTCAGGCGTTGACCCGGGTATCGATCGCGCCGGTGATTGGTGCACCCGACACGATCGGGCGCCAATTGCAGCAAGATTTCACGGCGGCTGTCGGCCTCCAAAAGGTGACGCTGGTCGGTGCTAATGAACGCGCCGACTACACCCTGAAAGGCTTTGTCGTCGCGGCCAAAGATCGTGGCAACATCAAAGTTTCCTATCTCTGGGATGTGATCGATCCCGCTGGTAAGCGCGTGAATCGCTTTACGGGCGACGAACTCATCAACGGCCAGGCGCCGAAAGACCCGTGGTCTGCCGTGACACCGGATGTCGCCCGCAGCATCGCGCAAAAGTCCGCGGCCTCGTTCGGCCAGTGGTTGCCGACTGCGCCGACATCGACACCGGTCGCATCCGCGCCAACCGGCGTCGGCGCCGCGACTGGAGTTGCGCCGGTACAGACGGCGACGACGTCCGGTGTCGCAGCCGTCCCCGCTCGCACGCCCGCGGCAACACCAGTTTCGGCGCCGCAGAGCGCAGC
>JANOAW010000695.1:0-1701 GCA_031411355.1 Hyphomicrobiaceae bacterium
AGCCCTCGAAATGGCTGAAGAGAAGCATGCCGTCGCACAATATGGCTCGTCGGACTCAGGTGCCTCGCTCGGCGACATCCTCGGGGCTGCCCTCAAGAAGCGCGAAGACAAGTGATCGAGCCGACGAGCTCGATCAAGTGGCAGCGGCGGGTCGAAAGGCCCGCCGTTTTGCGTTGGCACATGCACACGGTTGCCGGCTGGGCCGTCGCCTGGATTATCTGTACGTGGTCGATGTTATGGCCAACGGAGGCCGCGCCGCCCCACCGCATCGTTTCACTCAACGTCTGCACCGATCAGATCCTGATCGATCTCGTGCCGCGCGCCCGCATCGCAGCCGTCACGCATCTGGCGACCGATCCTCTGAGTGCTGCTCATCCCGAGCGGGCAATCGGCCTGCCGACGACGCGCGGCGCGGCCGAGGATGTCCTGGCCGTCGATCCCGATCTCGTCATCGCCGGACAATACTCCACGTCGGCAACGGTCGCCTTGCTGCGCCGTGTCGGCCGCCGTGTCGAATCCGTTGAGCAGCCCTCGACCCTGGCCGGCGTCCGCGATTTGATCCGCACGATGGCCCGCCACGTCGAAGAACCCTCGGCCGGCGAAACTCTGGTCGACATCATGGACCGACGTATCGCGGCGGCGACCACCGGCGTCCGAGATCGCCCTCTCGCCGCGAGGCCGACCGCGATCGTCTATCAGGTCAACAACTATGTCTCGAATACGGGCGGTTTGATCGATGAAGCCTTGTTCCTCGCAGGCTATCGCAACGGCGCAGCCGGACTGCGCATCGCCCGCAACGGCCAGGTCGGGCTCGAAGCGCTGGCGTCAAATCCGCCCGACGTGCTCGTGCTGGCGTCAGGGCCGGACACCTACCGCACAGCCGTCGCAGACAACCTCCGACACCCCGTTCTGTCCCGCCTCGCAGCCACACGCCCGGTCGCAGTCGTGCCGTGGCCACTCTGGCTATGCGGCACACATCATATCGCCGAAGCCGTCGAAATGCTGTCGGCCATCGATCGGCGGTAATCAGGCGTGGTCGTCGTGTGTCTACAATTTTATCCGCCAAGTGCCGACGGAATGACGAGAATATCGGTGAAATCGCCGTTTTCGCCGGTCTGTCGATAAAGGTAATCCAGCGCGTCGATCGATTGCCAGGTCCCGGGTCGGGCCAGATCATAAAAACCGCCATATGGCTGAAGCGAGCGTTTCAGCTTTTCGAATCCGGCCGAGCGTTTCAATCCGTACGGCCAAAATTCGAGTACGAATGGCGTTTGCCGCGCGATCAATCCAGCAGCTCCCGCAAGAGCTTCAGCCTCATAGCCTTGGATATCCATCCAAACGAACAGCGATCCCCCAGTCGAATTCGCCACCGCTTCATCGAGCGTGATGCCAGCCACAGCTATCTGAGGCCGACCGACCTCGCCGTACCGCCCGGCCTCGTCAGAAACGAACACGCGATGATCGCCCGCGTTGTCGGCACTTTCTTCAAACGCCAGAGCAGTTGCAGCTTTGGCTCCAGCCGCGGCTTCGATGACTGCCACGCGCCCGTGCAATCCGTTCAAGGCAACGTTGGCCCGCAGTAGTCGCGCATTTCGAGGATGCGCTTCGATGGCGATACAGCGGCGGGCAAACCCACGACCAAGCGCTGCGATGCAGATGGCGCCGATATTAGCTCCGACGTCGACCAGCACGTCGACCTCG
>JANOAW010000696.1:0-2609 GCA_031411355.1 Hyphomicrobiaceae bacterium
GTCGTGCGCGAGCGAGGGCTGTGCGTAGTGAGTAATCAGACTGTCGTTGCTTGACATAACCATCTCCCAGTGACCGTGCCGTATCAATAGGTCTCGACGTGATAGCGCCCATCGCCGCGCATGACGGGTTTGATCGCGGACCAGTCCAGCCCGTGCTTGCGCGCGATGTCAGACAGTGCCTCTTCGACGCCACCCTCCATGCCTTTCAGACCACAGATGAAGATATGCGTGTGATGGCTCGCAAGCAGCCTCGCCAATCCATCATCCTGTTTGCGCATGCGGTCTTGCACATATTCCTTCGGCGCATCGGCGATGCGCGAAAACACGAGGTGTTGCTCGAGCAAGCTCGCCGGCACCTTTTGCAGCGGGCCGAAATACGGCAATTCCTCGGGCGTACGGGCGCCGAAATACATGACCAGTTTGCCGGCGGCGTTCTGCATGGCGCGGCGGCGACGCTCGGTGAAGGCGCGGAAAGGCGCTGATCCCGTCCCCGTGCAGATCATCAGGATATTGGCATTGGCGTCGTTTGGCATGAGGAACGTGGCCCCGAAAGGACCTGTGACCTGCACTTTGTCACCCACCTTCAGGTCGCACATGTAGTTCGAGCCGATACCGCCGGCGACGCGTTTGATCGTCAGGCCGAGATTGTTGGCATTGCGCTTTTCGCCGTCGCGCGCCGATGCGACCGAGTAAAGTCGCATGTCGTGAGGTTTGCCGGAAGCGGCGACGCCCGGCGGAATAATGCCGACGGATTGCCCTTCCAAGACCGGCAACATTTGATCGCCAAAACTCAATACGATGTGACGGATGTCACTTTCCGTGTTGGTTGCGGTGATGCGGAAGTTGCCTTGCACGGTGCCGATCGCCGGCTTGTCTCGGCGAAACAGATTGACACTCGGTTTCGACGCGGACGCCGGAGCCTTGACTTTACCGCCGGCGCCCGCATGCGCGTCGGCGAGCAGGCGTTCTATTTCGCCATCGACAGCCTGCTCGGCGTCAGGGGTTGCGTCGCCGAGATCGTCCTGGCGCGGCAGTTCACCCCAGGAAAACTGGTCGTCGACTGAATAGGGCGCCGCGACGATGCGCCAGTTGTCGATCGATCCGGTCGGGCAAGGCGCGATGCAATCCATGCAGAAATTGCACTTTTCGGCATCGACGACATAATTATTGGCGTCGTGCGTGATGGCGCCGACCGGGCATGTGGCCTCGCACGTGTTGCAGCGGATACAGATCTCGGGATCGATCAGATGCTGTTTTGCGAGAGACGCGCGGTGGTCGTTGAGTGACGTGGTCATGTCGTGGGTTCACGTTCGGCTTGGACTTGTGTCAACGCTCCTTAGCAGCTCGCCTGCACTTGCAGCAGTCCTCATACCAAAAACGATCGTTGGCGGGTGTACGGACGGTCGGTCGCGTCAATCGTCATCGCCTCTCGGCCGGCGCCCCGACCAGTACGGGTTGCGCTAAGTCCCTCGATTGGGCAGGCCGACCGAGTGTGTCCGCCGCGAGCTGATCGACCACGGCGCGCAGCGCGGACTCGTGATCGCGCCCATCTGCGATGACCTGTTCATAGGTGGCGCGTTGACGATCGGCACTGGTGCCGGCGGTCGCGATGCTGCGCAGATGCGCGATCTCAGCTGAACATCCGAGTGCATCGGCGTCCTCAGCGACTAGGGCGATGATCTCATCGACAAGCGCGCCGAACGGCACCAGCCGAGCGCGGCCGAGATCGAACAATGTGCCGTGCACACCGTACCGCATGGCGCGCCACCGGTTCTCGGCCAGAAGCATTTCGGGATAGCTGCGCCAACTCTGGTTCTGGCGCTTCAACCGCATCAGCATGCGCATCAGGCAGGCATAGAGTGAGGCGACCGCAACCGCATCTTCTACGCGCGTGCACATGTCGGTGACGCGCATTTCCAAAGTCGGAAAGCGATCAGACGGGCGGATGTCCCACCAGATCTTGGTGGCGTCCTGCACCACATCGGCCGTGATCAAGACATCCACCGTGTCGCGGTAGTCCTGCCAGCTCTTGAAGCGCTGCGGCAGACCGGTGCGCGGGCACTCTTGATACAGGGTCAAGCGATAGCCGGACATGCCGGTATCTTCGCCCTCGAAAAACGGCGACGACGTCGACAATGTCAGCAGATGCGGAATGAAATAACGCACTTGGTTCATGAGGTCGATGCGTTCGTTCGCGTCGTCGACGCCGACGTGCACGTGCATGCCGCACACCATCAGACGACGGCCGACGATGGCGAGGTCGCGCAAAACGTCGAGATAGCGCTTGCGCGGTGTCACCTCGTGCTCGAGCTGGCGCGCGAACGGATGCATCGAGGCCGCGATGATGCCGACCCCAAAGCTTGCAGCAATCGTCGAAATCGTATGTCGCAACTCTTGCAGTTCTTCGCGCGCGAGGTCAGGCCGCGTGTGCACGCCGGTCGCGACCTCGATCTGAGATCGATAGAATTCGCGGGCAACGCGCGCGCCGAGCGCCTGTTCGCACTTGTCGAAAAAGCCTTCCGGCCGGTGCGTCAGATCACGCGTTTCAGGATCGATGAGGAGATACTCCTCTTCGATGCCCATGGAAAAAGGAGGAAGGGTGGTATGGG
>JANOAW010000697.1:0-1864 GCA_031411355.1 Hyphomicrobiaceae bacterium
TCATGGCGGCGGTCGCGCTCGCCAAGGCGGGCGACGTATTGGTGGTGCAGGCCGATGCGTTCGCGCGCTCGGCTGTGGTCGGTGACAACGTCGTCCTCATGGCCAAGAACGCCGGCATCGTCGCCATCGTCCTCGATGGCATGGCGCGCGACCTGGACGGTATTCTGGCAGCCGGCTTGCCCGTGCATTGCCGCGGCATCACTCCGAACAGCTGTGTGCGTCAGGGGCCGGGTCGCATCGGCTTGCCGATCGTCTGCGGCGGTGTGGCGATTGCTGCCGGTGATGTTGTCGTCGGGGATCGAGATGGCGCGGTCGTGGTCGGGCAGGCACAGCTCGATCAGGTCGTCGGCGCACTCGACGAGATCCGCCGGCTCGAAGTGCAGCTGCAAGACCGGATCCGCGCGGGTCTGACCCATTTCGACGCGACCGCCGCGCTTCTCGCCTCGGACCGGATAGCGTGGGTATGAGGGGTCCTGTCAAAGACCTAGGAGAGCGGTCCGCAGCGCCTCGCGTGACACCGGCTTCGACAACATGGCCGCAAGTTTCGGCCGCAGCTGTTCACCCTGACGAAAGCCGTCGGCATATCCGGACATCAAAACGACGCGTAGCGCGGGACTGAGCAGAAACGCCTTTTCAGCCAACGCAAAACCGTCGAGTTCGGGCATCTGGACGTCGGAGATCAAGGCGTGAAAACCGTGCGGCGAGGCCGTCAAAATCATCAAAGCGTCGGCGCCGTTGTCCGCGCTCACGACCTGGTGTCCGTCGGCCGTCAACGAGGCTTCCAAAGCGCTGCGCATCGCACTGTCGTCGTCGGCGAGAAGAATACGGGCCATGAACGATGTCCTTCGCGTTCAAATCAGCTTGTCACCAAACGGCCGACAAAAGGCAACTCACGGTAGCGGTTCGCGACATCCATGCCATAGCCGACGACGAACACGCTCGGACAATCGAAGGCCTTGAAATCAGCATCCACCTTGACGGCACGCAAGCCGGCCTTTTCAAGCAGGACGCAGGTCACGACGGTTTTTGCGCCACGCGCTGCGATCAGGTCCTTGGCGAACGCGAGCGTGCGGCCGGATTCGAGGATATCGTCGACAATGAGCACGTTGCGACCGGCAACGTCGGTTTCGACATCGCGCATAATGGTGACGTCGCCCGACGACATGATGCCCTTCTTATAGCTCGACAACGTCATGAAATCGACTTCGGGGGACATGCCGGCGCGGTGGAGCGCCCGAATGAGATCCGCGGCGAAGACGAAACTGCCTTTGAGAATGGCAACGACCACCGGATTTGCGAGTTGGCGGGCGGCGATCTCGGTCGCTATTTCGTCGATGCGGGCTGCGATGCGGTCGGGTGCGATGACCACCTCGACGGCATCGGTATGGGCATGTGCGGGCTCTGGCGGTCGGGCGTCCATGATCGTCCTGCGGCAAGTGATCCGCCACAGACTAGCAGCGCCGGGAGCCGAACGGCAGGGCAAAATTCGCACATCTCGCCGACGTTACGGCAGGCCTCATGATGCACGCCATACGTGACGCCGAAAGGGTGGTGGTATAAGGCGACGACGTAACGAGCTGGACCCGCTGATGACAACCATTCGCAACGAGGTGCGTAAAGGCACCTACCTCGACAGCGTCGCCCTCATGCGCATGTCGCGCACGATCGCGTCGATGGACGCTGTGATCGAGTGCGGCATGATGATGGCGACGCCCGCCAACAAGCGCATCATGATCGACGCGGGCGTCCTCGATGCCGAGGGTGAAGCCGCCGGCGCGGGCGATCTCGTGATCGCGGTTTCTGCGTCGACACCGGCCGCAGCCGAGGCTGCCATCGCCGCCGCCAGGGCGCAGATCGATGCCCC
>JANOAW010000698.1:0-4225 GCA_031411355.1 Hyphomicrobiaceae bacterium
GTCGGCCTGCGGCTCGGCGCCAGTGTCGGCTATGTCCGTTTCACGCGGCGCCCGACCTGGAACCCGTTCTGAGCCAAGCTGAGCACGCGAGACACTGCCGAGATAATGGCGACGCCGTCAGCGCCGCAGCACGGCGACGCACTCGACGTGGTTGGACCACAAGAATTGGTCGATGGGCGTCACACGTCCGAGCGTAAAACCGCCGCCGATCAGTATTTTTGCGTCGCGCGCCAATGTCCCGGGGTGACAGGAGACCAACACCACCGTTTTCACTTTCGACATCGCGAGTTGCTCACATTGCGCCTTGGCTCCCGCGTACGGTGGATCGAGCACCACGGCGTCGAAAGGTTCGAGTTCCTTCACCGACAAGGGCTCGCGAAAGAGATCGCGCCGCAAGGTTTCGATCGGTTTGAGGCCCTGAGTGTGGCGGGTGGCTTGAACGAGGCTTTCGAGCGCAACCTTCTCGCTGTCGGCTGCGAGCACGCGTGCGACACGGGCGAGGGGCAGCGTCAGCGTACCGGTGCCGGCGAACAGATCGGCGATGCGTTTGATCTTGACCGGCAACCCGGCGATCACCGCCGTGACGATGGCCTGTTCGGCATCTGCGACGGCTTGGAAAAATCCATCGGGTGACAATGGCACGGCGCCGGCCGATGTGACGAGCCGCGGCGCTGTGCGGGTGACGATGGTATCCCTGCCGACGGTCAGGCGTGCCAAGCCGGCCGATGCCGCGAGGTTCGCCAACGCCGTCAACCGCTTGGCCGTCAGCTCGGTCTTGATGTCGGAGACGACGACGTCCAGTCCGCCGTCCAGATCGGCGACCGAAACCCGCGTATCTTCGCCTGGCGCGCCGATCGCTGCGACAATGGCGCGAAGTTTGGGCAGCGCCGCTTCGATGCGCGCCGTGACGACAGGGCATTCGACGAGGTCGATCACTTTCGTGTCGGCTGGAGCGTGAAAGCCAAATTCCTTGGACGTGACTGAAAATCGTGCCCGCCGACGAGTTCGGGGTGGTACCGACACAAGCGTATCGATAGTCGGGGACAGACCCTGATCGCGGAACGCCCGGCTCACGAGGTCGTGTTTCCATTGCTGGTAGAGTGCGGGCGACATGTGCTGGGCTAGACACCCGCCGCAACTGCCGAAATGGCGACACGGCGGAGTTGCGCGATGCGGGCTCGCTTCGTCGCTGACACCGTCCGTGATCGTGTCGCCCGGCAATGCGCCTCGAACCGCAATGGCGGATCCAGATGCGACGCCTTGCGCAAAGCGGTCCAGGCGATCGATCTGCACCACCGTCATGGTTTGGTCGCTCCGATGAGAAATTCGCGGTTGCCGTCGGCGCCCGTGATGGGCGATGGCACGATGCCGTGGATAGTCCAACCCATTTCGACCGAAAGCCAATGCATGATGTCGGTGGTGACCCGCTCGTGCACGGCCGGATCGCGCACGATGCCACCTTTGCCGACGTGATCACGGCCGGCTTCGAATTGTGGTTTTACCAGTGCAATCAACCAACTACCCGAAATCGCGAGTGTGAGTACCGCCGGCAGTGCTTTGGTCAACGAGATGAAGCTGACATCCGATACGACGGCATCGATCGGCCCGGCGAATGTCGATGCCGTCAACGCGCGCGCATCCGTCGCTTCCAGCGCAACGACCCTCACATCGGACGCCAGTCGTGGGTGCAGCTGACCACGGCCGACGTCGACGGCATAGACTTTATCTGCGCCGGTCTCCAACAACACGTCGGTGAACCCACCGGTGGATGCCCCGACATCGACCGCTGTTCGACCCCGCACATCGAACTCGAATGCTGCCAATCCACCGAGCAGCTTTTCAGCGCCGCGGGAGACGTAGGCCGGACCTGTGCGGGCGAGTGTGACTTCGCTGCCCGCGCCGACGGGTTGGGCTGGCTTGCGAACCACGACCGTATCAACCGAGACCAACCCCCGCACGATCAAGTCCCGAGCCTTGGCCCGTGTCTCGACGAGACCGCGCGCAACCAGATCCTGGTCGAGACGGCGGCGCGTGCGCGGCTCGATGGGCGAGCGGGACGTGTCTAATCGGGTCAGACGAACAACTCGGGCGTTAGGGCAAGACGATCCGCGATAGCGCCGGGCCGGGTTCGGAGCAAGGTTTTCCGCGATCTGCTATCGGGACTGTCGACGAGCAGCCAGGTTAACTGTCCCGCCGATTCCCGTTGTCTCGCCATGACGAGACGCCTACATTGGACATACACGCTGCAAGGACACGACACATGGGACGCATCTTCCGCATTCTTTGCGGCTTCATTCTAGCGAGTTTCGCTGCTGCGCTGACGATGCTGCTGTTCGCGTTTACGCCCAGCCATCTGTCAGATCTTGCGCCCGAAATCGCCGGCCTGCATCTTGATCGCATCTGGGCTCTCGCGACACACACCGCCATCTTTGCGTTCCCGTTCGCGATCATCCCGATCATTCTCGGCGAAGCGTCGCGGTGGCGCGATTGGGCCTATTATGCGGCTGTCGGCATCGGCATCGCGCTGCTTGGCTTCTGGATCCAGGTCAACAATGAGACCGGCGGCACGTGGTCGGTGCTCGACAACAATGCGCCCTTGCTGAAGTTCCTGACCGAAGGCTTCATCGGTGGACTGGTGTATTGGTTGGTTTCCGGTCGCCTGGCTGGTCACCATCTCCTGACGACCGCCGGTCGGCACGGGCTTGGCCACGGTCATGTCGCCGCCAACTCCAACGGCAAGCCGGTCACTGGCAAACGTTGATGCGGTCGCGGTTTTCTGCAGGCCGGCTGCCCGAGGGGTGGCCGGCCAATGTATTTTTCAGCGCAGCGATGTCGTGACGAGGCTTGCCGGCGGTGTTACACGCGGCGACGTCAACCGCGGGCGCTCAGCATGATATTCAACAGTCGGTCTCGTTCTGGCCGTGTGCTCACGTGTACAGTCCACGAGGCTCCGTCACACGCGTCCGACCGCGTTGATCGCGCAGAAGCTCTGACGTTCGTTCCGGACGGCTTTTCACTGCAGGCGTTCGTTTTTGGTCCTCTGTGGCTGCTCGCCCACCGCCTGTGGCTCGGCTTTGCAGTCTATGCGGCCGTTGCCGTCGCAATCCTCGCGTCCAACCAATGGCTGAGCCTTCCGACGCTCGCCGCCCAGATCGCGTTTCTAGGCCTGCACGCCGTGATCGGGTTCGAGGCCGACACCATCGAGCGCCTGCATCTGGAGCAACGCGGATGGTCGTCACTCGGCTCGGTGACCGGCACAACCGTCCTGGACTGTGAACGGCGGTTCTTCGAGACGTGGCTTCATCGACAACCGGTGCTGTCGACCGACGAGCGTGTCCATCGCACCGTGGCCGCCGTCGACACAGCCGCGTCGCAGCGCACCACCGCACCGACCGCTACGGCGCGGGGCGCCGTTGCTGGTCGCCTCGCAGCTTTGTGGGGGCGGCGCTGACGCGTCAGGTCAGCCGCTCTGCCGCGAGTGCGAACGTCGATGGCGGAGACACCTGAACCAGAAACTCCGACAGGCGCGGCGCGCTCGCCATGCGGTCGTCGAGGCTATTCTTATTGCGTATCAGGACGGTCAGGATGGCTGCAGCCTCGAACGAATCTGAATACGTCACGGCTGAACCGCGCACGGCCTCGACCGCATGCGCGACGGCGTGCGACCGCGGCGCGACGATCGGTAGTCCGGAGCGGAGCGCGCGTTGAACAATCGCGTCACACGGGCGATCCGACCAAGCCCAAACGGCTACCGCCTGTGACCATGCCAACGGACACGCCCATTCATCGAGGATCAGCCGGAGTTTGACACCCGCTCCGATGAAATTCGGCATAGAATTGACGAACCGGGTGGTTTCCAACGACGGCCATCCGCCCGTGACGATGATCACGTTTTCGTCCGGTCGTGGCGCGCCGTTTGCCAGGAGCTGCGCGTAGTCGGCCTCGTAGGCCATCGAGGTTTTTATCTCCGCGTAGCCGTCGCGGCGCGCCAGATTGTGAGCGCCGTGTCGCGCGGCGCGCTCGGGATCGCGCACATATTCGACCATGGCCGCGGCAAGTGCGTCGGCGTCGTTTGGTTGGACGAGCGTGCCGCTTTTGCCGTCTTCGACAAGTTCGAGATTGCCGCCATGCCTTGTCGCCAATTGTGCGATGCCGGTCGCGATCGCCTCCAGCATCACGACGGGTTCGTTTTCCGGCCAGACCGACGACAGTACGGCGACGTCGG
>JANOAW010000699.1:0-6963 GCA_031411355.1 Hyphomicrobiaceae bacterium
GGTCGCACGGACACCGGCTACCAGCAAGGCGAAATAGAGGAGATTGCCAACGATCGTCAGCAGGAATGCACTCGTCCAGATGCGCCATTCACCAACGCCAATGATCGGCCCGGACAGCCGCGCTATGAGCAACGCGGCGACAGAGACGACGCCATAGGCGCTATACCGCCCGGCCGCGAGTTCCAAGGCACTGTATCCCGGCAGCAGCAAGGGCGCGACGAAAGCCAAACCCCACATCAATCCGGCAACGAGCGCCCACAGCGTGCCGCGGATCAGCGCTTGTGATGTGATTCGGTCGCCATCGATCATGCGCCGAGCGTCGCCAAGGTTGCCTCGTCGACGTCGATGTTGGAGAAAACAGCCTGCACATCGTCGAGTTCTTCGAGCACCTGCAGCAATTTCATATTGGTCTCGGCACGCTCGCCGTCGACAGCTGTCATCAAACTGGGGGTCCAGACCACTTTGACGGATGTCGGCACGCCCAGCTTTTCAGCGAGTGCCTGCGCGACGGTTCCGAGTGTGTCGAACGTGGTCGTGATGGTGTGGCTCTCGGCATCGGAGGCGGCATCATCCGCACCGGCGTCGATCGCGGCTTCGAGGACGGCATCGGCTGAGCCGGCCGCGGCCTTGTAGATGATCTCGCCGACGTGCGCGAAATTGTGGCTGACGGCTCCGGTTGCGCCGAGGTTACCGTTGAATTTGGTGAAAGATGAGCGCACTTCGCCGCCGGTGCGATTGCGGTTGTCCGTCAACGTCTCGACGATGATGGCGACACCGCCTGGGCCAAATCCCTCGTAGCGAACGGCCTCGAAATTGGCACTGTCGGCGCCGGCGGCTTTCTTGATCGCGCGCTCGATGTTGTCCTTCGGCATGTTTTCGGCACGCGCGTTCTGGATCGCCAGACGCAGGCGCGCATTCATTTCTGGATCGGGCACGCCGGTCTTGGCCGCGACCGTGATTTCACGGCTGAAGCGGGCGAAGGCACGCGCGCGCTGCGCGTCCTGCTTGCCCTTGCGGTGCATGATGTTCTTGAATTGCGAATGACCGGCCATGGATTGCGGTTCGGGCTGAGTTGATCGACGCCACTCCCTAAGCGGACTCGACGCGCTTCGCAATTGAAAGCCGGCGGCGTGCAATCGCCTTGGAGCGTCGACGACCAATCACGCTGCATCGGCCGAATGCTGCGCTTCCGCTTGCGCCTTGATCAGCCAGATTTCGGCGTCGTGCGTGGCACACAGCCTCGACCAGCGTTCGTCCGACATCTCAGCCGTCCGCCAGGCGGACAACGTGACGAGGCAGCAGCCGTCGGGCAAGCCGCACACCGGTCCCGGCGTTACGCGCACCGAAATGCGCGGTTGCCGTCGGTCGAGCGTGCCGACGTGATAATCGATCAGAAGGCGTTGCCGATCAGCGTCTATGGTGAGCCAGCCGGGCGCGCCGTCGAACAAAGAGTGACCGCACCAGATGCCCGCATCGACAGGCTGCAGATTCATGCATCCGAGCGACCAGCGGCCGAGCGCCGTCGGATTGCGTAAAAAGTCGAACGCGAGCGATGATGGCACGTCGACGCGTTGACAAATCATGTGTGCGATTTTCTGCATCGTCGTGGCGACCCGCGAAAAGTGTGGCGCTTGCGCCCGTCCAGCGCCCGCTTCTGTCTCATTTGAGTTACTCTATGAACATTTGTTATCGAGCATTGTGTAACAGTTTGCTGTTCCTCGTTAATCATTTCGGCGTAGTATCGGATTCGTTGATTGGGTGAGTCTCGGGCGCTGTCCTTGAGCAGACATGCCTGACGCCGATCGGGCGAGGAGCTGGAGCCGTTGACCAAACGTGTCGCAGTCGTGGGAGCTGGCCTTTCAGGCCTTGCCTGCGCGCGCGTCCTGCGTCGGGCCGGCTGCTATGTCGAGGTGTTCGAAAAGGACCGCATCATCGGCGGGCGCATGGCGACCACACGGGTCGGCGCGACGTCTTTCGATCACGGGGCCCCCTACATCACGGCACGCTCACCGACGTTCCAGAAATTTGTCTCCGAGCTGGTCGATACCGGCTACGCCACGCGTTGGATGCCCAAGACGGCGACCGGCGAAGGCGCCAACACCATGCATCCGTGGTATGTCGGCACGCCCGGAATGAGTTCGATTTTGCGCCCGTTGGCCGAGAGCGTGCGCATCACGCCAAATCGCAAAGTCCACACACTCGCCCGCTCAGAAAAGGGTTGGAGCCTGTGGTTCGAAGACGAGACATCCGCCGGGCCGTTCCATGCCGTCGTGGTGGCTGTGCCCGCCAACGAAGCACAGTTGCTGCTCGGACGGATCGAACAGCTGTGCGACCCGATCGCAAAGGTTCGCATGTCGCCGACCTGGGCGGTCATGATCCGTCTCGAAGACCGTGTCATGCCGGAACAAGATACGTATTCCGATATGTCCGACCTCATCCGGTGGGTGTCGCGCAACAATGCCAAGCCCGGTCGCCAAGGGCGCGGTGACCACGTCATTATTCATGCGTCGCCGGCTTTTAGCCGCGAAACTTTGGATGCCGAACCTGAACAGGTGGCCGAAGAGCTGTGGGCCGAGGTCAGCCACGCCTTGAGCCTGCCGCCGACCCGGCCATCGCAGATTTCAGCACATTTGTGGAAATACGGCGTCGTCGAAGTTTCGCTCGGCGAAACATTTCTGTTTTCCAATGCGCACATGGTCGGCGTGTGCGGTGACTGGTGCGTCGGTCGTCTCGGCGAACATGCTTTCGATTCGGGCAGCCGCCTCGGCAAAGTCCTCGTCGACGCGCTGAGCTGACGCAGTCACGACGCTCGCCCATCCGGCACGCACCAATTGTCGGCTCACGCGTCTTGGCATCGGGAACCAGCCGTGGTTCAATCTTTGTCACGATGACAGGGGGCAAGATGCCAGGGGCGACCCGGTCGATGCCACAGCGAGAGAGTTGCCGATGTTGAAACGTGCCGCACTGGTGGCGATGGCCACTGGCCTTCTCGCGCTCGCTCCGGCCGCACTGGCGCAGAAGCAATTGCGCATCGGTCTCGCCGAAGATCCTGATGTTCTCGATCCGACGTTGGCGCGCACGTTTGTCGGTCGCATCGTGTTTTCGGCCCTGTGCGACAAACTGTTCGACATCGACGAAAAGCTGAATTTCGTCCCGCAACTCGCATCGGGACACGAGGTCTCGGCGGACGGCAAGACCGTGACGCTGAAGATCCGCGCGGGCGTTAAATTCCACGACGGCGAGCCGTTGGATGCCGAAGCCGTGCGCTTCAGTCTCGACCGGCATTTGAACATGCAAGGTTCTTTCCGCAAACCGGAATTGGCCGTGCTGGACAAAATCGACGTGGTCGATCCGACGACGGTAAAACTGACGTTGAAATCGCCGTTCTCGCCACTGATTGCGCAGTTGTCAGACCGCGCCGGTATGATCGTGTCACCGAAAGCCGCCAAAGAGGCTGGAGACAAATTCGGCTTGAAGCCCGTGTGCGCCGGCCCGTTCAAGTTCGTCGAACGCGTGCAGCAGGACCGCATCGTGCTGGAGAAGTTCGCCGACTACTGGAACGCGGCCAACGTGCATATCGATCGAGTGACGTATCGCCCAATTCCGGATTCGACCGTACGCCTCGCCAATTTGAAATCCGGTAGTCTGGATCTGATCGAGCGCGCCCTCGCGACAGACATCAAGGACATCAAAGCCGACCCGAAACTGGCGCTCGCCCAGCAGATCGAGATCGGCTACCAGGGCCTGACGCTGAACCTCGCCAATGGTCCGGCCGGCACGGCGGGTCCGTTCGGCAAAAGCCCGAAGGTGCGCCAGGCGCTCGAACTGGCCATCGATCGAGATGCGCTCAATGCGGTCGTCTACAACGGCGAGGGGCTGCCGGGTAATCAGTGGATCAGCTCGCAAAATCCCTACTATCAGCCGAAATTTCCAATCCAGAAACGCGATGTTGCGCGCGCGAAAGCCCTGCTTGACGAAGCCGGATTGAAAGCGCCGGTCGCGGTTGATTTCATGGTGCCGAATGGAACCGAGGCGCGGCAAATGGCCGAAGTCATACAGGCCATGGCGGCTGAAGCCGGCTTCGACATGAAAATCCGTGTCACCGAGTTCGCGACCTCACTCAAGGAAGCCGAAGACGGCAAGTTCCAGGCGTTTTTGATCGGCTGGTCCGGTCGCGTCGATCCGGACGGCAACAGTTTTATCTTCCTCAAGACCAAAGCGCCGCAGAACAACGGTCTGTATTCGAATGCCGAAGTCGACAAATGGCTCGATGAACAACGCACGGTTTCGGATGCCGCGGCACGCAAAGCAATCTATGAGAAAATCACCGAAAAAGTACTTGCCGAAGGCGCCGTCATCTATCTGGCGCATCGTCCGGTCATCGTCGCACTGACCAAATCGGTGCAGGGGTACAAACAGATGCCGGACGGGCTCGTGCGCGTGGTCGGGGTCAAGGTCAGCCCGTAACCGAGCCGATCCAGTCGCCATTCATGAACGCGGAAACAGTGATGTGATGCCGCCGACCGTTGCGAGCGGATTGCGTGGTCGCCACGCGCCCCGCTCGACCGCAACGAGGAAGCGCTCGACGAGTGCGTTGAACATCGTCACTTCTTCCAGGCTGACGGCGTGGCCGGTCGCCGGCAGGATTGCGAGGCGTGCGACCGGCATTAGCCGCTTCAACCAAAGGTTCACATCAAGACACGGTTCGTCCTCGTCGCCGACGATCAACAACGTCGGGATTTGGCAGGCGGCGAAGCCGGCTTCGAAATCATACAGCGATGGCCGTGTCGCCTGCACGCGGCGCAACGTGTGAGTGGCGCCGTGAGCTGGATGTTCAGCCAGATGTTCGACGAAACGCGCCCAGCCGATCGGGTCTTTGTCATGCAGCTGAATACGGGCGGCGCTACGCCCCATGGCCTCCGCATCGATGCGACCTGCGCTCTCGAAGTGGGCCGCATTGGCGCGGCAATCGGCGATGAAGGCGTCGCGCGAGTGACGTGCCGATCCGGAGCCGGCACCGGCCGAGACGATCGAGAGGCAGCGCGGCGCGTGTTCAAGTCCGAGCATGAGGGCCGTATAGCCACCCATGCTGAGCCCGACGATATGGGCTTTCTCGATGCCGGCCGCGTCCATGACGGCGATCACGTCGGCGTTGAATTGCGCTTGGCCGTACGCCGCCTCGTCGCGCGGCGCGTCCGAGCCCGGATAGCCGCGTGCCGACAGCGTCACGCAGCGCCAGCCGCGCGAAAAATGCGACATCTGAGCGTCCCAGCTGCGATGATCGCCGGCGAATTCGTGAATGAAGACGATGGGCGTGCCGGAGCCGCTTTCGCGCCAGAAGATTTTCGTACCGGCCGAGTTGGCGTGTGGCATGATCAGGCGATCCCGTCGTTGAGTTTGAGGCCGACCGTGCCGACCGCTTTGCGCCAATCGAACGAGACGAGGCGCCCACCGGCCGACAGCGTGACGTAGGCCGTCGCCAGATCCGCGCCGCCAAAGCAGATGTTTGTGGTCATGATATCCGGCATCGGAATGAACCGGATCGTCTGTCCATCGGGACTGATCACGGTGATGCCGCCGTTGATGAGGGTCGCGACGCACATATTGCCGGCCGCATCGACCGCCATGCTGTCGAAACGCTGATAGCGTCCGCCGACCTGCGCGACGAAGCGGCCGCCGTGTGGAGATGGGAATGGTGCGCGTCTCGCCTTGCCGGGGCCCTCGAGATCGATGGCCCACACGCGCGCGGATTCCGTTTCGGCGAAATACAAGGTGCGGCCGTCGGGCGAGAGCGAGCACCCGTTGGCGGTCAAGGTCGGTCCAACCAGTTGGGTGATCGAGGAGCCGTCACGTTTGGCATAGTAGACGCCGGCGCGGTCGATGTCGGTTGGTCTCGATTTGCCGAGGTCGGTGAAATAGATGTCGCCGTCGGCATCGATGACCAGGTCGTTGGGGCCGCGCAAGCCGCGTCCGTCACAGGCGGTGTAGAGAACCTCGATGCGGCCGGTCGCGGGATCGACACGTTCAAGCCGACCGCCCGAATAGTCTGCGGGCTGAAATGTCGGAAACAGGCCTTCGGGCGCCTCGCGCCAGGCAAAACCGCCGTTGTTGGTGACGTAGATCATGCCGTCGGGGCCAAGGGCCGCGCCGTTGGGACCACCGGGCATGGCGGCGATGGTGGACGTGCGCCCGTCGGCTGTGACGCGCGTAAGCCGCCGAGCCTCGATCTCGACCAGGGCGATCGAGCCGTCCGGCATCCAGACCGGCCCCTCCGGAAAGCGCAGACCCGACGTCAGTTCGCGGATTTCAGGAGCCGGCAGGACAGTGTAGGTCGGCGACATCGAAGCCTCGTGATACATGGTTCGAGAGAATGGGGTTCGAGAGAATGGGGTTCGAGGGATCGTCGATCACCGCTTGATCTGCGTCAACCAGATGCCGCCGAGCACCAGGCCGAGCGCGAGCGCATGATAGCGGCCGAACGGCTCGTCGATCAGGCCGACTGCGAGGATGGCTGCAAAGATCGGCACCAGATTGACGAACACGCCGGCTCTGCTCGGGCCGATCAGATCGACGCCGCGCAGGAAGAACAACTGCGACACACATGACGGAAAAATCGCGACCCAAAGTGCCACCAACCAGCCGCGCAGGCTCGGCCAGAAAAAGTCGCCGCTGACAACTTCATAAGCGAGCAATGGCAGCGAGGTCAGCGCCGCGATCAGGGTGAGCAACGTGAAAAAACCGGCACCGGTCAGCGACGGCCGATCCTTCAGGGCAACCGTATAGAAGGCATATAACAGGCACGCGACGACAATGCCGACATCGCCGCGGTTGAACGCGAGCGCCAGCAACCGCATCGGGTCACCTTGCGTCGCCACCACGACGACGCCGATGGTGGTCACGAGCACACCGACGATCTGCAGCAGGGTCGGTCGCGTGCCGTGAGCAAGGAAAGCGATGCCGAGC
>JANOAW010000700.1:0-1502 GCA_031411355.1 Hyphomicrobiaceae bacterium
TGCAGGATCTGCACGCGGCGCTCGCCGGGCCTGGGCCGCTTGCGAACCGGCGCCGCCGCAACGGCCGGCTCCTCAGCCGCTGCAGCGTCGTCGATCGGGGGCACGGGGTCGGCGTCGCTGGGGTCTGGGTCGGAGATCATCACAGCGTGAGCAACTGTTGCAGCGAGCGAATTTTGACACACACGTAGCGCGGGCTAGGGCAAGGGTGAACACCAACTTCGCGTGGCTTGAAACCGGCGTTGGCGCCGCTGTTCGCGCCGCCGCGCTGCGGTCCGCGGTAGCGCCCGTCGAGGTAGCGCTGCATCCACGCGGTCTGCATGCCGACGCGGCGCGCGGCCTTCTGGTTCTGCAGCATGTCCTCCACCAGCACGCAGTCGGCGGGCCGGACGCGCAGCTTCACGGCGATGTGGCGGAACAGCCGTGTGTCGGGCTTGGGGCGCAGTTGGCCGAACATCGACATGTCCTCGATGCTGATGACACCGTCGAACAGGTCGGCCAGCCGCAGCGTGTTCAGCACCCGCATCGTGTAGTCGCGCGGCGCGTTGGTCAGCACGTAGCGCCGCCCGCGCAGCCGCGCGAGCGCGGCGCGGTCGTGCGCGCTGGTGCGCAGGCGCTGCTCCATGCCCGGGTGGCGGTGCGTCGCCTCCAGGAAGTGCGCGGCCTTCACGCCGTGGTGACGCACCAGGCCGAGCAGGGTCGCGCCATAGCGGCTCCAGTAGTGTTGGCGCAGCCGCGTCGCCTCGGCCGGTTCCATGCCGAGGTGGCCGACCATGTACTCGTTCATCGCCAGGCTGGTGTGGCCGAACGCGGCGTGGCTGGCGTCGTGCAGGGTGTTGTCCAGGTCGAACAGCCAGACGCGAGCCCCTCGGCTGACGGGTACGTCAGCCGATCCCCCGAGGGGATGCGGGCCGGCTCGGGAGCGGCCCAGCGCTCGGCCCGCCCGCTTCCTCATGCCGCACCCTGTTGCCCGCGCGCGCTCAGGCCCCAGATGCTGCCCATCAACAGCGCACCGCCGATCCACTGCCCGGCGCTCAGGTGCTCGCCGAGGATCAGCGCCGCGAGCGCGACCGCGGTCAGCGGCTCGACCAGCGTCGCGACCGTCAGCGCGGTCGGCGTCAGCCGCGCCGCGCCCCAGCTGAACGCGAGCAGCGCGAGCGCCGCGGTGACGACGCCGAGGTACAGCAGCCACGCCTCGGGCGCGACCTCGGCCGGCCAGGCGATCGGCCGGTACAGGCCGGTCAGGCCCATCACCATCGCCGCGACGACCGTGAGGCAGGTCGTCATCGGCCCGGCGCCCAGCGTCTGCGACATGCGGCCGCTGACCAGCGTGAACGCCGCATACAGCATCGCCGACGCGATCGAGAAGCCGACGCCGGCGAGCATCGTGGCCCACGGCACCGCCTCGCTCGTGCCGCCGTGCCGCATGACGATCAGCGCGGTTCCCGTCAAAGCCGCGGCCAGCACGGCGAGCAGCGACGCGTCGAGCCGCTCCTGCCCGCGCG
>JANOAW010000701.1:0-1555 GCA_031411355.1 Hyphomicrobiaceae bacterium
CGCCGCGCTCGATCACGGACATTTCGGCGCCAAGCTTCATCGCTTGATCCATGAGTTCCAGCGTACCCGGACGACGCAGCATGCCCGACTGCGGGAATGCAACGATCTCGACGTCCATGATGTCCTCGAAATCGCGGCGCATCTTCATCACGCCTTCGATACCCCACATGCCATGATCTGTGTCGACATCGACGTGGCTGCGGATGTGTGTCGAGCCCATGATCGACGACTGCACGGTCTGGCGCGCGGATTGCTGGTACGGATCCATGCCGAGACGACGCTTGTTCAGCCGCTCGTTGTCGATCTTGTCGAGCAGGCGCGGGCCAACCTCGTTTTTGTACCAGGGCAAGCCCCACAAGCTCTTGTCCAGATGCGTGTGTGCTTCGACGAGCCCCGGCAGCAAAATCTCGCCACGCCCATCTTCAACGGTGACGCCGGCAGGCGGAGCAATATCTTTGGCGATACGCGCAATACGCCCGTTCGTGATCAGCACATCCGTCGCAAGGCCCGCCTCGATGCGCACGTTGCGGATGACTAGGCTTGATGCCACGGCGTTTCTCCACCAATCGGTTCAGCGTAGCTTAGGGTTCAATGCGTCGCGCAGCCAATCGCCCAGCAGGTTGACTGCCAGCACGATCAGGCCGAGCTGCACGGCAGGGAACACGACCAGCCACCACGAGCCCGAGAATAGATATTGGTTGCCGATCCGGATCAACGTGCCGAGGGACGGCTGCGTCACCGGCATGCCGACGCCGAGGAACGACAGTGTCGCCTCTGATAGGATCGCGAGACCAAGATTGAGCGTGGCCGCGACCAGGACCGGCGTCAGGGTGTTTGGCAAGATATGCCGCCGCATGATGCGCACCGACGAAACCTTGATGATCTTCGCGGCAAGGACGTACTCCTTGCGCCGCTCGACCATCGTCGAAGCTCGCACCGTGCGCGCGTACTGAACCCAGCCCGTCAGCGAGATCGAGGCGACAAGAACCAGCGCGGCAAAGGCGTCTCGATACGCCGGCGGCAACAGCTCGCGGAAGATCGCGCTGACCAAAATCGCCATCAACAGCGTCGGAATGCTCAATACCGTGTCGGCGATGCGCATGAGAATATTGTCCAGCCGCCCGCCGAAATAGCCGGCGGTCAAACCAATGCTGATGCCGATCAGCATTGATACCAACACGCTTGCGAGACCGATCAATAGCGACACGCGCGTGCCGTAGAGAATGGCCGAGAGCACATCGCGACCCTGAGGATCGGTGCCGAGCAGGAACGGCCGCTCGCCGTCCTGGCTCCAGATCGGCGGAATCTCGGCTTTGTCGATAAACACTTGCTTCAAGTCATACGGGTTTTGCGGCGCGATCAGCGGCGCGGCAAATGCCGTGACCACAAGCACGATAAGAACGAGCGCCGAAATCCACGCAGCAGGGGTTTTCCGAAAGCTCCAGCCAATGTCGGTATCGAGGAGACGCGCGAGGCGGCTGTTCTGTGTCAGGGGATCACCGGGCATTGGCACTCGCCGAGATGGCATCGTCACGCAGTCGCGGATCGACGAAGG
>JANOAW010000702.1:0-2070 GCA_031411355.1 Hyphomicrobiaceae bacterium
CGACGGTGCGCGCGGCCGCCTCGCGGTGATCGAAGAAGGCGTGGCCGATTCCGCGCCCGCGATGGGTCGCACGCAAAACGCTTTCGCCGAAGTAGAAGATGCGCTCTGGGTCGTGGCCGGATGCGATGAAGGGGGCCGCGAACTCGGGTTCGTGGCCGAGCAGGGGCGCAGCCGTCGCGCAGCCGACGATCACATCGCCGTCGTAGGCCGCGACGATGATCGAACCGGTCGTCGCGGCGAAGCGGTCGAGATATGTCTGCTCGTTGGCGAGCGTACCTTCGTACAAATAGGGCCAATCGCGAAACACCTCGATGCGCAATCGCGCGAGCGCCGGCAGGGCCGCGCGGAATTTGGCGTGGCGCAACGTCTCGATGCGGAGTGACGACGGCTGCGACATGTCATGCCCTCGAGAGCGTCACCAGTCTGTCGAGCGTCGCCCGCGCGCGTCCGTCGTCGAGCGCCTGAAATGCGAGATGCACGCCCTCCTTCAGGGTCGTGGTTCTGCCGGCGATGATCAGCGCCGCGGCCGTGTTGATGGCGACGGCATCGCGATACGCCGACAGACGCGGCGACCGGTCGCCATCGAGAAGCGCGCGCAGTTTGGCCGTGTTTTCTTCCGGAGCGCCACCGAGTATCTGCCCGAATGGATGTTCTTCGAGCCCAGCGTCTTCCGGTTTGATGGTGAACTGCGTGATCTTGCCATCGACCAGGGCTGCAACCCAGGTCGGGCCGGCTATCGAAATTTCGTCCGTGCCGTCCATGCCGTGGACGAGCCAGGCTTTTTCGCTGCCGAGCTTGGCCAGAACCTCAATCATCGGCCGCAGCAGCGCGCGTGAAAACGTGCCCGTCAGCTGACGTTTGACGCCGGCCGGATTGGTCAGTGGCCCGATCATGTTGAAGACGGTGCGGACACCCAGTTCGATGCGGGCCGGCATGACGTGGCGCATGGCAGCGTGGTGATTGGGGGCGTTCATGTAGCCGATGCCGGCTTGCGTAATGCAGCGTTCGATGGTCGCGACTTTGGCGTTGATATCGACGCCGAGGTGGCCGAGGGCGTCGGCCGCGCCGCTCTTTGACGATTGCGCCTTGTTGCCATGTTTCGCGATCGGAACACCGAGGCTCGCTGTGACCAGGGCCGACGCTGTCGATATGTTGAGTGTGCCCTTGCCGTCGCCCCCGGTGCCGACGATGTCCATCGCATCGGCTGGCGCCTTGACGGCGAGCACCTTGCTGCGCATCACCGAGACGGCACCGCTCAACTCGTCCATGCTCTCGCCGCGATGGCGCAGGATCATCAGGAAGCCGCCGATTTGTGACGCCGTCGCCTGTCCGGACATGATGACCTCGAACGCGGCCTCGGCTTCATGCGGCGACAACGCCGATTCGAGCGCACGCGATATGTAAGGTTTCAATGCGGCGGGGTCTGGCATGGTGTCAGTCGACATGAACGGCGCGCCTCGGCTGTGATGATGCCCGGCGTCGCATGAGGCCGAGGCGTCGGCAAGGCCCCTGGCCGGACCGGGTGCTGCCAGAATGTCTGGCCCTTATGGGGCCAACGGTGGGCCTATTGGCGGGCCCACTGGAGGGCCCACTGGCGGGCTCGAAACCTGAACCGTCGAGTGTGCAGGAATGCTGGCGCGGGATTGGAGTCTGTGGTTTTGCTCAACGGTCGTCTCGGTTGAGGCACAGGCCGTCGAGCCGCCATCGTTCGACCACTGCCGCGTTAACAGATCGCCAAGATCCTGCTGTCAGGTTGACGGGATCAGTTGTCTTGGAGACGCGACCCGTGCCTGCTCGTGCCGCGACGCCTAATTGGGAACTGTCTCCCGCTGAACGTACGCCCGGTCTCGGGGCGGTGTTCCGGCTTGGCGCACGCGCGGTGCCTGTCAGTGATATTCGCGGCTTCATTGCCTCATCCGATCTCGAAGTGGACCGCAAACCGGCATTTGCGCTGATGGCGGTGTTTGGCGTGGCCGCCGTATTTTTTCTGCTCGGCGTGCTCGACATAGGCTGGCGCACTCGCTTTCTCGCGGCGTCGGTGCTGTTTGGTCTGATCGCGCTCTCGGCGCT
>JANOAW010000703.1:0-2810 GCA_031411355.1 Hyphomicrobiaceae bacterium
GGGTCGGCGGCGGCATCATCGTGCACGGCCTCGCACTCTACGGCCTGTCTGGCATCGAGCACGCGATCGAAGCCATCTCTACGCCGCTCAAAGCCGGGCTGCCGATCGTGGGCGGCATCGTTTCCTGGTTGGTCGCCGCAGCCCTCGCGGGTGTGATCGGTCTCGCCATCGGTTGGGCCGTCGACCGCGGTGTACACGCCGTCGGCCGATGAGCCGAGGCCGGCCGCGCGTATCAGACGCCCATCACGTGCACGGGCGCACCGACGAGCCACGCCTGCACCGCCTCGACCGTGCCGCCATAGAACTGGCGATAGGTTTCCTCGGTGACATAGCCGATGTGCGGGCTCAACAGCGTGCGCGGCGCTTGCCGCAAAGGATGCTCGGCCGGCAGTGGTTCGGTGCCATAGACATCGATCGCAGCCCCGCCGATGCGGCCTTCGATCAGCGCCGAGAGGAGGGCTGGTTCATCGACGATCGGCCCACGCGACGTATTGACCAGCACCGCATCGCTTTTCATCAGCGCGAGTTCGCGTGCGCCGACGATGCCGGTCGTGCGGGCGGATAATTTGGTGTGGATCGACACGATGTCGGCACGCTTGAACAAGTCGTCCTTGTCGACGCGGATAGCACCGGCCGCGGCCGCGGCCGCGTCGGTCAAGTTCTGGCTCCAGGCGATCACGGGCATGCCGAACGCCGCGCCGTAGCGCGCCATCTGGCTGCCGAGTTTGCCAAGCCCGAGCAAGCCGAGTGTGCGCCCGCGCAGATCCCGCCCGACGGTCGTCTGCCAGAGGCCTGCACGCATGCCGTTGGCTTCGAGCACCAGATTGCGGGAGTGGGCGATGATCATGCCGAAGGCCAGCTCGGCCGTCGCGTGCCCGGGCGCGCTGGTCCCGCACACGGTGACACCGTGGTCGGCCGCCGCCTGCATGTCGATTGCCGCATTGCGATGCCCGGTCGTCACCAACAGTTTCAGCGCCGGCAGCCGCGCGAACAGCGAGCGCGGAAATGGCGTGCGCTCGCGCATGATGGTGACGATCTCGATGCCGGCGAGCGCGGCCGCGACCGCATCCTCGGACGCGAAGGCACGATCGAACACGACAACCTCGTGGCGCGCCGTCAATGCCGACCAATCGGCCATGCTTAACGCCACCTTCTGATAATCGTCGAGCACCGCGATTTTCATGGCATCCCCATTTCCGCTGAGAGCAGCGCGCTTCCCGTGACACACGCGACGGCATTCTGCCAAAGTCTTATTCGCCGTCATGCTTGCCGCCTGCTCAGGCGGCGTGCGATGAGCGCCCCGATGTCCGCGCACGCAATCTCGGCGGACCGCCGTCAGAGCCCTGGGAGGGGTCCATGATCCGTCGTCTCGTCGCCAGCTCCGTGCTGGCCGCACTCGCGTCAGCGAGCCCGGTCAGCGCACAGACAGCCGTCAAATTCGCTCTCGATTGGCGCTTCGAAGGGCCGGCAGCGGCGTATCTCGTCGCCATCGAGAAAGGCCTCTACAAAGCCGAAGGCCTGGATGTGACCATCGACCCCGGCACCGGCTCGGTCGAGAGCATCAACCGCATCGCCTCCGGTCAGTACGAGATGGCGTTCGGCGATATCAATTCGCTGATCAAATTCCGCGACAATCCCGAGAACGCCAAGATCAAGGCTGTCGCCATGATCTACAATACGCCGGCGTTCGCGATCGTCTCGACCAAGAAACAAGGCGTTCTGAAACCAAAGGATCTCGAGGGCAAAATCCTCGGTGCGCCCGCGCCCGACGGCGCCTATGCGCAGTGGCCGATCTTCGTCAAGGTCAACGGTATCGATGTCTCGAAGGTGAAAATCGAGAACGTCGGCTTTCCCGTCCGAGAGCCCATGCTGGCCCAGGGCAAGGTCGACGCCGTAACGGGGTTTTCGTTCTCGTCGTATATGAACCTCAAGGCGAACAACGTGCCGGCCGACGAGATCGTGGTGCTCCTCATGCGCGATTTCGGTCTCGACCTCTATGGCAACGTGCTGATGGCGAGCCCGAAGTTCGCGGCCGAAAAACCAGAGGCCGTGAAGGGCTTCGTGCGCGCGACGATCAAGGGCTGGCAAGAGACGATCAAAGCGCCCGAGGCGGCCGTCAAGACCGTCATCGCCAAAAACCAGATCGCCAATGAAGCCGTCGAACTCGAACGCCTCAAGATGGCGATTGCCCAGAACATCGTCACCAAAGAGGTCGAAGCCAACGGCCTCGGCGCGGTGGACATGGGCCGCCTGGCGAAATCGATCGACCAGCTCGGCGAAGCCTTCCAGTACAAGAACAAGCCAACGGCAGACGACATCTTCGACGGCCAGTTTCTGCCGGCCAAAGATCAGCGCGGGGTAAAGTAAGTCGCGCCCGACATTGCTGGTCAAGGCAGTCCACGGTAAGGCCCAGCGCTGAATGAACCACCTGACATCCGCTCACGACCTCGTCCGGCTCGACGGCGTCAGCATGCATTACGGACGCAGCAAAAGCGCCGTTCAAGCTATCGATGACGTCACGTTGACGATCAAAAAGGGCGAGTTCATTGCCGTGGTCGGGCCATCCGGCTGCGGTAAGTCCTCGCTCATGAAATTGATCAGCGGCCTGCACATGGCCTCGGCCGGCTCGGTGCAGGTCGACGGCAAACCCGTGACCCGACCGCTCAAATCGGTCGGCATGGCCTTTCAGGCCTCGAACCTGCTGCCGTGGCGCAACATCATCGACAACGTCCTGTTGCCGCTCGAAATCGTCGAACCGCATCGCCGACGCATTCGCTCCAACAAGGCCGAATACATCGCCAAGGCCGAGG
>JANOAW010000704.1:0-1881 GCA_031411355.1 Hyphomicrobiaceae bacterium
GCGCCGGAACTGCTGCTCGGAAAACTTCAGGGCATGACCGAGGCCGGGTTGTTCTCGCGCGCCAATGGTCTGATCAGCATGTTTCAGCGCTTGATCATGGACGGGATTGCCTCGGTCGCGATCCCATGGTTTGCGAAGCAGTCGCGCGACCACGGCAGCATTGCCCAGCCTTTTCTGAAAGCGACCTCCTATGTGACCGCCGTGGGGTGGGCATTCGTCCCAGGCATCGTCTTTCTGGCGCATCCGGCAATTCGAATCCTGTATGGCGACCAATGGGATGCCGCTGTCGACCTGACACGGCTGATTGCCGGCGCGCTGGCCGTTGGCATGCCCGCGTCAATGTGCCTGGCAGCGCTGATGGCGTTGGGCGCTGCCACCCAAGTGTTGCGGGCCACCGCGATCACCTGTTTCCTCACCGTGGCGCTGTTGGTTGTTGGTGCCAGCGCCGGGCTTCTCGCGATGGGTGCCTCTTTTGTGTTGGCTTCGGGCATCCGAAGCTGGCTATGGCTGCGGGTCACGCAAAAAGAGGTGGGCTTCAAATGGACCGACCTCTTTGGCGCACTGCGTGAAAGTGCAGCCATCGGCATCGCGTCGGGCCTCGCGCCCGCGCTGGCATTCTTTCTGTATGGGCCCCATCCCGCCAACATATGGTTGCCGTTGGCCGTCGGTGTGCCGGGGGCCGCGCTCGGTTTTCTGGGCGCCGTCGTCCTTTTCAAACACCCCTTGTTGACTGAGCTCAAAGCCATCCGCGCAAAGCTTGGCTTTTAATGCTGGCCAGGCGGAGCCGGCTTGACCGCATCCAATAGATTCGCCAGTGCCTCGGTTCGCCCCTGGCGCGAGGCGCCACGAACGGCTTGCTCGCTGGGCAATTTGGCGATCCCTGAACGAATCGATGCAATGAAACCGGGCAATGCATCCGCGATCTCCTGGGCCGAGTCGAGCCGTACGATGGCATCCAGCCCTGCGTCGCGCAAAACACCGGCAGTATCACCAGCAGGGTCGGTCAATCCGATCACCGGCCGATTGGCGCGCAGGTACTCGTAAATCTTGGCGGGGATCTGGGCATTGCAATTGCTGGCTTGCATCACCAGCAGGCCATCGACTGCCAGCATCTCGGCCAGGGCCTCGCGGTAGGGTACCGCAGGACGCAATTCAATGAAATCCTGCACGCCGCATTGCGTGGCAAGGGACAGCAGCAGATCGTCATGTGCGGCAGCACGAAACCGGATCAGCAGATCGGCCGGGCTCAGCCTGCCAGCCGTTTGCAGCATTTGCAGGGCCGTGAACAGCTGCGTGGGATCCCGCTCGGACGGGTACACGATCCCGCTGTGCAGCAGCACTATTGGGCCCGCATGTCCGGGCGCCGTCGTACCCGGGATTGGGGATGCAGGCAAGCTCGCAAAACTCTGTTCGTCGTACCCGTTTTCCAGCACCAGCATGCGTGCGGCCGCCGCCGGGTAACGCTCGCGGTACATTGCCGCGGCGCCGGGCGTTGTGAAAACGCAATAGGCAGCCTTGTCTGCCGCCTCTGCCTCAATCGACGAATACATGCGCCAGGTGATCGGGTCCGCAGGATAACCCTCTTGCGCCATCGGGTCGCGGAAATCAGCCACCCATGGCAAACCTGTCTTGCGGTGCAGCGCTGCAGCTATCACATGCGATGTAGCGATGGGATAGGTCGACCAGATCACTTCCGGCCTGAATTCCCTGATCATTTTCAGGCCTTCGCGCACCGCGGCGAACTTCCAGGTCACCCAGCGGTCCGGCCGCGCCATCCAACCCAGGTAACGCCCGGCAATGGTCAGGTGCCGCGCCGAATCCAGCGCGAATGCACGGCGCACCACGGTACCAGCCGGCACATCGGACAGGAGGTCATCGCTG
>JANOAW010000705.1:0-4066 GCA_031411355.1 Hyphomicrobiaceae bacterium
GCTGAAAATGTCGCTCGCCAATTTCAGATCACCCGCGACGAACAGGACAAATTTGCCGTCGCCTCCCAGAACAAAGCCGAGGCGGCGCAGAAAGCTGGCAAATTCAAAGACGAGATCGTGCCAGTCACCATCAAGGGTCGCAAAGGCGATGTCGTCGTCAGCGAAGATGAATACATCAAGAAGGGTGTGACGGTGGAGGGCATTTCCGGCCTCAAACCGGCCTTCGACAAAGCCGGTACGGTAACGGCCGCCAACGCGTCCGGTATCAACGACGGCGCGGCGGCAGTGGTCTTGATGACGTTGGCCGAGGCCAAGAAGCGCGGCATCGTTCCGATGGCCAAGATCGTTTCGTGGGCCAATACCGGCGTCGACCCCGCTGTCATGGGAACCGGCCCGATCTCGGCGTCCAAAAAGGCCCTCGAACGCGCCGGCTGGACAGTCGGCGATCTCGATTTGATCGAGGCCAATGAAGCCTTCGCCGCCCAAGCCTGCGCCGTTAACAAAGGCCTCGGTCTCGATACGTCCAAAGTCAACGTCAATGGTGGCGCGATCGCGATCGGCCATCCCATCGGCGCGTCAGGCGCACGCGTGTTGACCACGCTCCTGTATGAGATGCAGCGCCGCGACGCCAAAAAAGGCTTGGCCACATTGTGCATCGGCGGTGGCATGGGTGTCGCCATGTGTGTCGAACGGATTTGAAGCCGTCATAGCGAAACATGTTGCAACTTTAAATAGGCCGATTTAATAGTCGTTACCCTCGAGTGGACCTGCGCGTCCACTCGTCGCTCTCCGTTCGGAGGGCTTGCCGGCGCGCACCATCATCTCCGATATGGCGTCGGCCGCGGCACGCATCATGATTATGCCCCGGATGTGGGGGTTGCGTGAAAGACAGCCGGCTGGACAGGCTCGTGGCGGCACCTGAGCGCCTGACCAAAGTGACGATTTTTACCTTGGCGATCGGCTGGTTCGTCATCCCATCGCTGCTTCACCTGGCCCCAACCGGCGATATCGTCGAGGGCTACATGTGGGGCCGCGAACACGTGCTCGCCACGTTCAAGCATCCAGCGCTTCCTGCCATCCTTTTGGAAGCGAGTTGGTGGCTCACCGGCGCATTTGGTTGGCCCGCCTACCTCCTTGCACAGATCTGTGTCGCAACAGCCCTTTGGCTGGTCTTTGTGCTCGGTCGCGACGTGCTGGACGAACCTCGGGCGGCGGCAGCGGTTTTATCGCTTGTCGCGATTGAGCACGTGTCATGGCGCTCGTTCGACTTCAATCACAACATCGTCCAGATGCCGTTGTGGATCGCCACGATGTGGTGCGCTTGGCGCGCCGTCGAGCGCGACCGGCTCACCATGTGGCTGGCTCTCGGCGCGGTCGCGGCCGTTGGTTGCTATGCCAAACTTTCCCATTTGGCTTTACTTGCCATCGTCGCTCTTTGGATTCTGGCTGACCCCCAGGGCCGCCGGCGATTGATGCGACGCGGCCCTTGGCTCGGTGGCGCGACCTTTGCCGTTTTGATGATCCCCCTGCTGCTCTGGCTCGAGCAAAATGCCTATGGCCCCATCGAGTTTGCCCGCGGACGCGCTTATTCGGCCGATCGGCGATTCCTGATGTTTCTGGCGACGGTCGTGCTCACGTTAGCGCCGATGCTCGTCATGCTTGCCGCAGCCCGGGTGTTTCATGGCGAGCGCCACGACCGACATCCCGTGCGCCCGAACGTGCTTCGATTTCTCACCGTGATGACACTCGGTCCACCGATACCGATGGTGGCTGCGGTGCTGATCGAGGGTCACGGCTTCCGTCCGTCCTGGCTGGCGGCGGCGCTTCTCCCCGCACCATTGCTCATCCTGGCACTGACGTCCCAGCGCTTCAGTCCCGATACGTTACGTCGCTTGTCCACGGGCGCCCCGTGGTTCATCGCCGTCCCTCTTGCGGCCTATTCTATCTTATCGATCTTGCCGCCTCTTCGCGCCAACGCAGCGTTGCGAACCAACTGGCCCATCGACGAAATCGGCACGGCCCTGGCTGAGGAATGGCGCACCGCGACGGGCGGCAAACCGCTGCGCATTGTGTCCGGCAGCACTTGGGTGGCTGGCGTCGCCGGCTTGAATCATCCAGACCGTCCCTCGACGTTTTCCCCGCCGATGTTTCAGTACGCGCCGTGGATTACACCCGAGCGCCTGAAGCGCGAAGGGGTGCTGATCGTCTGGGAAGGCCACCACAGCAGCGTGTTCGGGGGAGCCCTCGAAAACTTCGACCACGGCCGAACCGCGAAGCAACTCATTTTGCCAGTTCGCCCCCGTCGCGCCGCGGCGGTGACACCAGACATTCGCTTTCTCATCGTGCCGCCGGCGCCCTAGACCTGTGATCGACGCTCTAGGCTGGAGCATTTTCCATCAAAGTGGACACCGGTTTGGTGCAGAAAATGCGACAAACAATGACTCTAGAGCGCTTCACCTGACCCGTGTCAGGTGGAAAGGGCTCTAGCGTTCGTCGGGCTTGCTCAAGCCGCCATCCAGCACCCGAAACGAACGTCGTTCGCTCTTGACCACGCGCGCACCAGCGAGACTGGCGAGAAACGGCGCCTGATTACGATACCTGTCAGCCACGGCGTGAGGCCGACCATCCGGCCAAACGACATGATGTGCCGTCAGTCGACGCGACGTCAATTTCTCGGTCCCGAGCCAGACCGGTGGATCGATCGCGGTCGACGATCCGAGCAACCGCGTGACGGTCGCGGACGTGTGCACCAACGGCATCAAGGTCATTTCGAACGCGACCCGTGGCCGTGTCTGATCGAGGACGCCAGCTTCGACGTCGAGGATCAGAACCCCACCTTGAGCCGAGGCATGCGCAAACTGCTGCGCGATAGTGTGACGGTCGTCCTCGCTCCAGCCATCGAGAAAATTGCTGCCGCGAAACTCGTAGCCGAATTGCTCGCACAGCCGAGTGCCGGCCAGTCGGTGCACGAACGTGTCGGAATCGAGCCGCTCCAGAATAAATGTCTCGGGCAGGATCGACGCGATCCGTGCCGGTTCGATCTCGAAGCGGCGCGGCGCCATCCGCTCACCGCGCACACCGTTCCAATAAGCGAACAGGATTTGGCTGGTCTTCTGTTTCATACTGCGGTTCCGACAGACCTACGACAAGCGCCGACGCATCGTCGCGTGCTTCCACGTCGGAGATGAGCACGATCCGTGCCATGACAAGTCCGCCCCATCTTGCGGCCGCGCGAACGAGCCGCTACCCCGCCGGTAAGGTGAATGCAGACGTACGGAGACCAGTGTGACGCACCCGATTGCGCCGACCGACGAGGTGATCGTCCGCCGCGAAGGACGCGCCGGCCGCCTGACACTGAACCGGCCAAAGGCATTGAACGCCCTGACCTGGGCCATGGTGCAATCGATCTCGCACACGCTGCGAAGCTGGGCGCACGATCCTGCCGTCGAGGTCGTTATTCTCGACGGCGCGGGCGATAGGGCACTCTGCGCGGGCGGCGATGTGCGCTGGCTTTATGACTGCGCAACGCGTGCGCCGGCCGACGCACTGGCCTTCTGGGCTGACGAATATCGGCTCAATTCCATCATTTCTCGCTATCCGAAACCCTACGTCGCCCTGATGGACGGCATCGTCATGGGCGGCGGCATCGGCCTGTCGGCGCACGGCCGACACCGTCTGGTCACCGAGCGCTCGCAGCTCGCCATGCCCGAGACGACCATCGGCCTGGTGCCCGACGTCGGCGGCACGTTCCTCTTGTCGCGCGCTCAGGGTCGCCTCGGTATTTATCTCGGCCTGTTGGGTTCGCGCATGTCTGGCGCCGATGCCATCCAGGCCGGTTTTGCCGACACGTTCGTGTCGTCGTCCGCAGTTCCGGCTCTGCTCGCCCGCCTCTGCAACACGACAGACCCCGCCGATGAGATTCTCGACGACGCCTCCGAACCTGTGCCGGCATCTCCGCTTGCAGCCGCACGCGCCCTGATCGATCGCCTGTTCGCCGGCCACACCATGGCCGACATCGACGCGGACTTACTGACCTCGGCTGATCCGCTCGCGACGCAAGCGCGCG